>JAJYXA010000050.1 GCA_021791235.1 Pseudomonadota bacterium | reverse complement strand
GACGCGTGGGGCAACAAGACCACCTCATCGGGCACGATTCCGCAGTATGGCTATACCGGACGCGAGCCGGATGCGACGGGCTTGGAGTTCTACCGCGCCAGGTATTACCACCCTGGCATCGGCAGATTCGCCAGCCGTGATCCGATGGGGATGGCGGACAGCGTCAGCCCGTATGCCTATGTCGCCAACAACCCGGTCAACCTGATCGATCCGATGGGATTGTTGGGCATGGAGCCGATTGTCGTGGCGGGCAACAGCGACATCCAGAAGTACTGGGGCGCATTCCAGGAAACGATGACGGATGTAGGCATGGGCTTGTATGACCTGCTGCCGAGCAAGCAGTCTGTCAACAATTTCCTTGATAAGACCCAGACCACGCTGGATTACGTGGGTTTGGCTGCGCAGGGGCCGCTGGAAGTGGTTGCTCCGTTCATCGATGCAGCCAGTGGAGTAACATCGCTGATCCGTGGCGACTACGCTGGGGCAGGGTTGTCTGCGTTGGGCGCGGTTCCATTCGTCGGGGCGGTGTCCAATGCGGCGAAGGTGGGCAGAGGGGTTGAGAATGCGGCGGATGTTGCAAAGGGGACACCGGATATTACAAAAGCCTATCAACGCCCGTCCAGCGCAACTACTGCCGAGCAAAGAGCCTCCGTCCAAGGCAAACCCTGCGTGGATTGCGGGGCTGCCACTCCTAAGCAGGTCGCAGACCACAAGAACCCATTGGTCAAGGAGTATTACGAGACCGGAAAAATAGATACAACACGAATGCGCAGCGTCGATGCCATACAGCCACAATGCCCGACTTGTTCGGCGAGGCAAGGTGCGGAGATGAGTCGCTATTCTCGGCAGATGAAGAAGGAGTTGGGCCTTGAATGACCAAGTAGAAAATTCGCAGAAAGAAATTTGCAAGAAGCATGGAGTCACTCGTTATCCATCACCTCCGAATCTAAAGGTCGGGATTGCGCTAAATGTTCGAGAAGGGATAACGCCAATAAATGGCTTACGTCATCCACCAGAAGGTGATACCACTGGGTGGTACATATGGGCAGGAGATGAGCTGTCTATTGATCCTGAGTTTTTTAAACCGCTCCATGTTGAGCACTTGCCTGACTGGTGTCCAGAAGTGCAAAAATATCTAGGGTTGCCACCTGGATGGCGGTTTCTAATTGCGGGTGATTATGAAGATGTTTGGTATGATGAGTCGTTACTAACTGCTTGATGACAGGCCCCGGCCATTCGGCGCCCCTCAGGCGAATCTTCCGTCTGCCCGGTCTGTTTTCCCCTTGGTTTTTGCCCGATACCAACCCACCCCCTAGAATGACCTGACGACTGTTTCCACGTGGATTGTCTTGCCCCCCATTTTCAACGCCCTGGTGTTGCTTGCCGCGCTGTGCGCGACGCGGGCGCACGCGCTGACGGTGGAGGTGGAGGCGCCCGATGAAGTCAGGGCGCTGCTGACGCAGCATCTGGAAACGGCGCGGGCGGCGCGGCTGGGCGAGAAGCCGGACGCGGAGGAAGTGGCGCGGCTGCAGCGGCAGAGCGAGCTGACGGCGCGCGACCTGCTGGCGACCGAGGGGTATTTTTCGCCGCAGGTGGACAGCGCGGTGGAACGGGTGGGCGACGACTGGCGGGTGGATTACCGGGTCGATCCCGGCGCGCGCACGCGGGTGCGCAGCGTGAAGCTGGCGTTCGAGGGTGCGCTGAAAACGCGCGCCGATGAGGCGGGTTTGCGGCGGCGCATCGAGCGCAGCTTTTCGCTGAAGCGGGGGATGCCGTTTCGCCAGGCGGACTGGGAAGCCGCCAAGCTGACGGTGCTGCGCTCCCTGCTGGCAGGGAGCCTATCCGGCGGCACAAATCACGGCGAGCGAGGCGCGCATCGATCCGGCCGAACAGGCGGCGGATCTGGCGCTGACGGTGGACAGCGGCCCCACCTTTTTTTATGGCCGGCCGCACATCAGCGGCAGCCAGCGCTATCCCGAATCGATCATCCGCAACCTCAGCCCGGTGAAGCCCGGCAAGCCCGTTCGCCAGCAGGACCTGCTGGATTACCAGATGGCGCTGGAGATGAGCGGCTATTACGCGCAGGCGGCGGTGCGCATCGAGCCCGATCCGGCGCAGGCGGCGGCGGTGCCGATCCAGGTGGAGGTGGTGGAGTGGCCGCAAAAGCGGTTCAGCGTGGGCGCCGGCGTCAGCACCGACACCGGCGCGCGGGTGCAGGCGTCGTGGCTGCATCGCGACATTCTGGATCGGGGGATGCGCCTGAAGCTCGACGCGCGCCTGGAAACCGCGCGGCAGACCGGGACGGCGGAACTGGCCTGGCCGCGCGATGCCAGGGGCTACGAAAACAGCCTCGGCCTGCAGTTCAAGCAGGAAGACATCGAGGGACAGGAAAACCGCTCCACCGTGCTGGCGGCCAAGCGCAGCCGCACGCGCGGACAGATCGAAACCACGCTGTCGCTGCAGTACCAGACCGAACAACAGGAAATCGGCGCCGTGGTGAGCGCGCGCAACCAGGCGCTCTCCGCCAACTATGCGTGGACGCAGCGCACGGTGGGGCGCGCGTTCTACCCGCAGCGCGGCTACGTGCTCACCCTGCAGGGCGGCGGCGCGGCCGAGGCCTTGCTTTCCGACGCCAGCTTCATCCGTCTGTACGGCCGCCACACCCGGTATTTCCGCGCCGGCGCCAACGGCCGGCTGATCCTGCGCGGCGAGCTCGGCAGCGTGCTGGCCGAGTCGCGCGACGGCATTCCCACCGATTTCCTGTTTCGTGCCGGCGGCGACAACTCGGTGCGCGGCTACGCCTACCAGAGCCTGGGGCGCACGCTCACCGGCGGCGTGGCGTCGGTGCGCTATCTCGCCACCGGCAGCGCCGAGTACAACTATTTCTTCGAGGGCAACTGGGGCATGGCCGTGTTCGTCGATGCGGGCGACGCGGCCGACAGCCCGGGCAAGCTGTCGCCGGTGTTCGGCTACGGCGTGGGCGCGCGCTACCGCTCGCCGGTGGGGCCGATCAATCTCGACCTGGCGTATGGCGAAGCCACCGGGGAATTCCGCCTGCATTTCTCGCTCGGGGTGTCGTTTTGAGGCGCGTGGCCTGGGGCGTGGCGGGGCTGCTGGCATTGCTGGCGATGCTGATTGCCGTTGCGCTGTGGACGGCGACCACCGCCAGCGGATTTCGCTGGCTGGCCGAATCGGCAACCGGCATGAGCCGCGGCCGGCTGGTGCTGGAAGGGGTGGACGGGCATCTGGGTGCGCCCATTGCCATCCGGAAACTGGTCCTCACGACGGATACGCAGCGCGTGACGCTGAACCGCGTGCGGCTGGAGTGGCGGCCGCGCGCACTGTTGCAACGGCGTCTCGACATCGACCTGCTGGCCGCGCAAAGCGTGCGGGTCGAGATCCTGAAAAAGGCCCCGACACCGCCGCCGCTCCCCGCCACCTTGCGCCTGCCGGTGGACGTGCGGGTGGCCGTATGGGATGTGGCGCAGCTCGATGTGGTCGACGCCGGGCGGACGCTGGGCTTCAATGCGCTGCGCGGCAGGCTCGACGACGACGGCGACCGCTACCGCCTCGCCGCCACGGCGACGACGCCGTGGGCGGAGGCGAACGGGCAGTTCGGGATAGCCAAGGACGCGCCGTTCAAGCTGCAGGGGCGTCTCACAGCCGGGCGCAACGACCCGATGCCGCTGGCGGCCACGATCGACCTGAGCGGGCGGCTGGCGGCGATCGCTTTCCGGTTCGACGCCCAGGCCGAAGACATGGCGTTCCTGGCCGCGGGCGAGGCGGCACCGTTTGCGCGCGTACGCGTGCCGAGGCTGCTGGTGGCCGGGCAGGGCATCGACCCGCGCCGGTTCGTGCCGGACGCGCCCAGCGCCGACCTGGCGTTTTCCGGCGTGTTCGAGGGTCAGCCGGGCGAACGCCTGCTCGGCGCCTTCAGCCTGGCCAACCGGCAGGCCGGGCGGCTCGACCAGCAGCGCCTGCCGCTTGCCAATCTGACCGGCGCGGTGCACGGCGACTTCGCCCAGGCCGACTTCAGCGCGCTGGCGATCGATCTCGGCACGGCCGGGCAATTCACCGGCGACGGCCGGTGGCGCGACGGCCGCTTCACGGTGAACCTGGAAAGCCCGCGGCTCGATCTGGCGGGGCTGCACCGCGATCTATCCGCCACCCGCATCCGGGCGACATTGCGTCTGACGGGCGATGCGGCGCGGCAGGTGCTTGAGGCCGAGGTGGCCGAGACCTGGGGGCAGGGCCGCTTCACGCTCAGCCATGCCGATGCGGCCTTGCGGCTGGACGCGGCACATTTCGCCGGGCAGGCCGGACGTCTCACTGCGCACGGCGCCTTGCGACTCGACGCCGGCCGCGCGTTTTCCGCCGGGTTCGACGCCGCGCAGATCAATCCGGCGCGCTTCGGCAAATTTCCGCGCGCGCGGCTGAACGCACGCGGCGAGATGAGCGGCGCATTGGCGCCCGAACTGCGGTTGCAGACGCAGTTCACCCTGCCGCCGGGCGATCTCGAGGGACGCCCGGTAAAAGGGCGGGGGCGGCTGCGCTACGAAAACCGGCATCTCGCCGACGCCGACATCGATCTCGATCTGGCCGGCAACCGGGCGAAGGTGAAAGGCGCCTATGGCAGCGCCGGCGACCGTCTCGGCTGGGACATCGACGCCCCCGCGCTGGCACGCCTCAAGCTCGGCCTGGCCGGCCGCCTGACCGGCCGCGGCAGCGTGAGCGGCGACCCGGCTGCGCCGCAGATCGAGGCGGCGCTTGCCGCCAGCGGCCTGCGCCTGCCGGGCGACATCGCCGCCGACACGCTGGACCTGCGACTCAATCTGCAGGCCGCGGCCAGCGGGTCGTTCAGCGGCCGGCTTGACGCGCGTGGCGTGCAACTGGCCGGCCGGCGCCTGGATGTCGTCCGCGCGAACCTGCAGGGCCGCCGCAATGCCCACACCCTGACGCTCGATGCCCGCCTGCCCGAATGGCGGGTGACCGCGAGCCTTGCGGGCGGGCTGGATGCGCGGCAGATCTGGCGCGGGCAGCTGAGCCAGGCCGCGGCGCAGGGCCCCTGGCCGATGGAATTGACCGCGCCCGCCACCCTGCTGCTGTCGCGCGAGCAGCAGCAGGTGGGCAATCTGGCGCTGACGCTGGCGGGCGGCCGGGTGACGGTCGAGCAGTTCAGCCGCCGGGGCGCCCGGCTGGCTTCGCGCGGCGCGCTTGCCAACCTGCCGCTCGCGCCCCTGCTGGCGCTCTTGGAGACCGCGCCGCCTTTCACCACCGATCTGCGGGTCGACGGCGACTGGAACCTGCGCGCCGGCGACACGCTCGACGGCAAGGCGCGCCTCGTTCGCCGGAGCGGCGATGTGCGGCTGACCGATCCGGCGCTGAATCTGGAGCTGACCACCTTCGCGCTCGACCTCGATGCCGCGGCCAGCCGCGTCACCGCACGCGTCGAGGCGGCCGGACGCGAAGCCGGCCAGTTGCGCGCAGAAGGCCGCGCCACGCTGCTGCGCGAGGGCGCCGCCTTCATCCTGCCGCGCAGCGCGCCGCTGGCGTGGACGGCGCGGGTCGATGTGCCCGACCTGCGTCTGCTCAAGGCTTTTTTGCCGGTCGGCATCCGTGCCGACGCCCGCCTCAACGCCCGGCTCAGCGGCAGCGGCAGCGTGGCGGCGCCGCGCATCGACGGCCGGATTGCCGCCGACGCGATCCGCTTTGCCATGCCGGAAGAAGGCTTGTCGATCACCGACGGCACGCTCAGGCTGATCCTGGCCGACGACCGGGTGCGGGTGCAGGAAGGCGAACTCAAAGGCCAGAGCGGACGCATCGTGGTGAGCGGCGAGGCGCAGCTGAAAAATCCGCAGGCGGGGCTCACGCTGAACTTCGAAAAGTTTGCCGCCATCAACCGCAGCGACCGTCGCGTGATCGTGTCCGGGGTCACGCGCCTCAATCTCGACCCGCAGCGCCTGCAACTCACCGGCGAGCTCACTGCCGACCGTGCCCGGCTGGAAATCCCCGAAGCGAGCCGGCCCACCCTCTCGAGCGATGTGGTGATCGTCGGCCAGCCGCCGCGCGAGAAGCCGGTGGGCCAGCGTTTTCCGCTGGCACTCGATCTGAAGCTCGGGCTGGGCAACGATTTTCTGTTCAAGGGCGGCGGACTCGACGCCCGGCTGGGCGGTCGGTTGCGCGTGTTCACCCTGAACCGGGTGCTGCGCCAAGACCGCCCGCAGGGCGAGAGTCTGGCGGCGTACCCCTCGCGGGTGCTGCGCGGCGAGGGCACGATCCAGGTTGAAAAAGGACGTTACGCCGCCTATGCGCAGATGCTGGATATCGAACGCGGCGTGCTGCGCTTTGCCGGCCCGATCGACGATCCCGCGCTCGACGTGCTGGCGGTGCGCAAAACCCCGAGCGTCAAGGTGGGCGTGCAGGTCAGAGGCACGGTGCAGCGCCCGGTGGTGACGCTGTACTCCGACCCGGCCCTGCCCGACACCGAAAAGCTCGCCTGGCTGGTGCTGGGACATGGCCTGGAAACCAGCGGGCAGCGGGAGTTCGTGTTGTTGCAGGTGGCGGCCGGCGCGCTGCTCTCCCAGGCCGAATCGGTGAACCTTCAGGCGAAGCTTGCCGAGACGCTGGGCATCGACAGCTTCGACGTGCGGGCGGGTGGGGGCGAAGACCTCGCCAGCACGGTGGTCAGCGTCGGCAAGCGGCTGTCCTCGCGGGCCACCCTGCGCTACGAGCGAAGCCTCGACGGCCTGAGCCAGGTGGTCAAGGTGCTGTACCAGCTGTCGCCGCGCGTGCGGCTGGAGGCGCAGGCCGGACAGCAGAGCAGCTTCGATGCGTTTTACACCCGGGAATACGACTGAGGCCGGGAATCCGCGAAGGACGCGAAGATCACGAAGGGTTCAACGCAAGGTCGGGGAGTCGGCCGCCCCTTCGCCGTTTCATTCACTTCGCGGCCCTGCGCGTCCTTTGTGGCGCGAATGCGATGTGTACGCTGAATCGATCAAGTCCCGATGTTAGAATCGGGCGCATGTTCGACGTCCGCATCACCGCCATGAATTCCCTGCGCCGACTGCCCGCCCTGTCCGGAGGCTGCCGCTGATGCGCATCCTGCTGTCCAACGACGACGGGTATTTCGCGCCCGGCCTGGCCGCGCTGGCGCAGGCGCTCGCGCCGCTCGCCGACATCACCGTGGTGGCGCCCGAGCGCGACCGCAGCGGCGCCTCCAATTCGCTCACGCTCGACCGCCCGCTGATGCTGCGCCAGGCGCCGGGCGGCTTCCATTACGTCAACGGCACCCCCACCGATTGCGTTCATCTGGCCGTCACCGGCATGTTGGACCATATGCCCGACATGGTGATCTCCGGCATCAACCACGGCGCCAACATGGGCGACGACACCATTTATTCGGGCACCGTGGCCGCCGCCACCGAAGGCTATCTGCTGGGGATTCCGTCGATTGCGGTCTCGCTCGCCAACCACAACGCCCAGCACTTCGACACCGCCGCGCGCGTGGTGGTCGAACTGGTGCAGCGCATTCAGGCGCGGCCGCCGGCCGAGCCGATGCTGCTCAACGTCAACGTGCCGGATCGCGCATGGAACGAGCTCGGCGGCATCAGCGTGACCCGGCTGGGCAAGCGCCACAAGGCCGAATCGGTGGTGAAGACCACCAATCCGCGCGGCCAGATCGTGTACTGGGTGGGTGCCGCCGGCGCCGCGCAGGACGCGGGCGAAGGCACCGATTTCCACGCCGTCGCCAGCGGTTTTGTTTCAATCACCCCGCTGCAAATGGATCTCACCCGTTTCAGCCAGATGGACAGCGTGAACGCATGGTTGAGTCCCTGAACCCGCGCGCCGGCATCGGCATGACCTCGGCGCGCACGCGCGGCCGCATGGTCGAACGCCTGCGCGAGCAGGGCATCAAGGACGAAATGGT
>JAJYXA010000573.1:1234-7938 GCA_021791235.1 Pseudomonadota bacterium | reverse complement strand
CGTCAGGAGCGTGCTGATCCTGGCCTGCGGCACCAGCCATCACGCCGGTCTGGTGGCGCGCTACTGGATCGAGCAGCTGGCCGGCATTCCCTGCAGCACCGAGATCGCCAGCGAGTATCGCTACCGGCACTCGGTCCCCGATCCGGCGCAACTGGTGATCGCCATCTCGCAGTCGGGGGAGACCGCCGACACGCTCGCCGCCCTGAAGCACGCCCGGGGCCTGGGCATGAAGCGGACGCTGGCGCTGTGCAACGTCGCGGAAGCGGCGATCGTGCGCGAGTGCGCGCTCAAGTTTCTGACCCGCGCCGGGCCGGAGATCGGCGTGGCCTCGACCAAGGCCTTCACCACCCAGCTCGCGGCGCTGTTCCTGCTGGCGGTGACGCTGGCCAAGCTGCACGGCCGCCTGAGCCCCGAGGGCGAGCTCAAGCACCTGACCGACCTGCGCCATCTGCCGCGGGCGGTGCAGCAGGCGCTCGCGCTCGAAGCCGAGATCGAGGCCTGGGCGGCCACCTTCGCCGACAAGCGCCACGCGCTGTTCCTCGGCCGCGGCCATCACTACCCGATCGCGCTCGAAGGCGCGCTGAAGTTGAAGGAGATCTCCTACATCCATGCCGAGGGCTATCCCGCCGGCGAGCTCAAGCACGGACCGCTGGCGCTGGTCGACCGCGACATGCCGGTGATCGCCGTGGCGCCCAACGACGCGCTGCTGGAGAAACTCAAGTCGAATCTGCAGGAGGTGCGGGCGCGCGGCGGCGAACTCTACGTCTTCGCCGACGCCGACAGCGCGGTGGCGGCGAGCGAAGGCGTGCACATCCTGCGCCTGCCCACCCACTACGGCCTGCTCTCGCCGGTGCTGCACGTCGTGGCGCTGCAACTGCTCGCCTATCACGTCGCGCTGGTGAAGGGCACCGACGTCGATAAGCCGCGCAATCTGGCCAAGTCGGTGACCGTCGAATGAGCTCCGGCTAGGGCCAGAATTCTGTGGTCGTAAAAATAAAAAGTGTCCACGGAAAATAAAAGGTGTCAAAACCAGCCCGCCAGAGGCTGGCGAGGTAGGCAAGCAGGCTACGGCTAGGACGTCATAGCCTTCTGCTTATATCCGGCGGATTGGCACAATGTCAGCCAGTGCTGCCGCTGCGGCTCCTTGCCAAATCAGGCCGCTATGGACAGCTGAACGGACGGTCGCCCTTGAAGGTCAGCGGACGTCCGCTTTACCCTGAGCTGGTTATCGCTAGACCAATCGGCCCGACACATGGACAACTGAGTAGTCGCACTGCTGCGCCTGGAGTCTGCTATATTAGACGCGCAGAAAAGTACACACATAGAACATTATTGCGCTTAAGATATAGCCATGAAACTGGTCGGCTTAAGTGCTACCTCCCGAAGTCAGCTCAGTCGGCTGCTACGCGACAATCCGCCTATCGTAACGCCAGGCGGAGCAGCAACGGTACTCGGTCTGACGCAAGCAATTGCCGCGCGTAAGTTGGCCGCGTGGTCGCGCGCGGGTTGGTTGGTTCGGCTTCGGCGTGGCGCTTATGTTCCCGTACCTATTGAGTCGGAATCGCCAGACATCGCGCTGGAAGATCCGTGGGCCGTTGCCAATGCGATGTTCGAGCCGTGCTACATCGGCGGCTGGTCAGCCGCCGAACATTGGGGGCTCACCGAGCAGATATTCGGCTCGCTGTGCGTGATGACCACCAAACGCCCGCGCGATCGCAAGCCCTTGCTACGCAAGACACGATTCGAGTTGCATACCGTTCCGGCAACGCATTTCATCGGACTGAAGACGGTTTGGCGTGGAGGCACGCGTGTTCGGCTGTCGGATCCAGCACGTACCCTCATCGATATGTTGGCCGATCCGGCTCTGGGCGGCGGCATCCGCCACGTAGCAGAGATGCTGGCTAGCCTGTTGCACGATTACCCCAAAGAGGCTGCCAAGCTGGACGACTATGCCGCAATACTAGGCATCGGCGCGGTGTACAAGCGGCTCGGATACCTGCTGCAACGCGATCACGGCGACCAAAGTGCGCTGATCGCGGCATGCCAGGCGAATCTTTCAGCCGGTTACGCCAAGCTGGACCCGGCATTGCCGGCTGATCGCCTGGTAACCGCTTGGCGCGTCTGGGTGTCTTCGCGTGAGTTGCGCGCGGCCCAGAGATGATCCCCAAGCAGGAGATCATGGCACTTGCCGCCGAGCTTCAGCTCCAGGCGCATGTCGTCGAGAAAGACTATTCACTCGGCTGGCTTCTCGCCGGTATTGCCGCACACCCGGCGATCGGCGAACGGTGGGTCTTCAAGGGCGGCACCTGCCTGAAGAAATGCTACTTCGAAACCTACCGCTTCTCCGAAGATTTGGACTTCACTCTTCAGGATGCCGATCACCTTGACGAGGCTTTCCTCGCCAAGGTCTTCGAGGAAGTTGGCGATTGGGTCTACGACGCCTGCGGCCTGCAACTCCCGCCTGAAGCACGCAAGTTCGAAGTCTTCACCAATCCGCGCGGCAGCCAGTCGGCTCAGGGTCGCCTGGGATATCGCGGTCCGCTGGGCCGTGCGGGCGATCCGCCGCGCATCAAGCTGGATTTGGCGGCCGACGAAGTGCTCGTCCTCGCGCCGGTGCAGCGACCGGTTCACCACCCTTACAGCGATCTGCCGGAAGGTGGCATCCAGGTCCTGAGTTACGCCTTCGAGGAAGTGTTCGCCGAGAAGCTACGTGCCTTGGCCGAGCGCCAGCGCCCGCGCGATCTCTACGACGTGGTCCACCTGTATCGCCGGCAAGACCTGCAGCCCGACCGTGCGGTCGTGCGCGCCACGCTGTCCCGCAAATGCGAGTTCAAGGGCATTCCGGTACCTACCTACGCAGCACTTACCGACCGCCCGGAGCGCGCGGCCATCGAGGTGGAGTGGGAGCAGATGCTCGCCCACCAACTACCGACCTGCCCGCCATTTGATGAGTTCTGGCAGGAGCTTCCGGCGGTCTTCGATTGGTTGAACGAGAAGGCCGTCGCGCCCGCGCTGGCCGCGATCCCTTCGGGCCGCACGGTATTGGACACCGGCTGGCGGCTGCCCGCCATGGTGCACGCCTGGGGCGCCCAAGCCAGCTCACTGGAGGTAATTCGCTTTGCGGCCGCGAACCGGCTGTGTGTTCAGCTCGAATACACCAAGGAGAACGGCGAACGCACCGCACCAACCATCGAGCCCTACTCGGTGCGGCGCACCAGCGCCGGCGATCTGTTGCTCTTCGGTGTCAAGGTTGATACCGGCGAATCGAGGAGCTACCGCCTCGACCGCATCCGGTCGGCTACCGTCACGCGCCAGGCATTCCGTGCGCGCTTCGCCGTCGAGTTGACGGTGTCCGGGCCTTTGGCCACCCCACCGCTTGAGCGTTTGGGTGGGCCTGCAATAGCCCCCAGCTTCAGCTTTCCGGCCGCTACGCGCGCGCCGTCACGCTCACGACTGCCGAAGCCGTCGAGCAGCTCCGGCCTGACCTACACCTTCGAATGCACGGTCTGCGGCAAGCGGTTCAAGCGCAGCACGTACGACTCGGCGCTGAACCCGCACAAGAACAAGCAAGGTTGGGCCTGCCCCGGACGTGTTGGCTTTCTCAAATGAAGCACAACCTGACACGCCATCGAAACCCGTCTGCCCACTGACTTCCAGAACTTAAAACCAATGAACCTCGACGAAATCCTCAGCACCCTCCAATCGCCCATCGTTATCCGCCCGACGCGGCGGATGACCCTGGGGGAGTTGGAAAGCTACCTCGACACGGCAGCCAACATCCTGCGCGGCAATGCAGACCACTCCGAATTTCGCGGCTATGTCTTCGCGCTGCTGTTCTACAAGCGAATCAGCGACTGCTACGACGAGGAGGTTCGCACCCAGGCCGCCACGCTGACCAAGGCTGGCGTGCCGCAGGATCGGGCCCTCGCGCTGGCGCGCGACCCGCAGAACCACCATTTCGTCGTGCCTGAGGCCGCCGCCTGGAACACGGTGGCCCGCACGGCAAAGGCGCACCTCGGGCAAGCACTCAACGACGCGATGCTCGCCATCGAACGCGCCAACGCCCACCGGCAAAACAACTTCGACGGGATCCTCACCGGCAAGATTGACTTCAACAAGCAGGACGAGCTGCCGCGCGACAAGCTGGTCAACCTGATCAACCATTTCGGCAGCCAGACGTTCGACCGCGCCCACGTTTCAGATGACCTCTTCGGCAATGCTTACGAGTACCTGATCCGCAACTTCGCCAGCAAGGCCGGCAAATCCAGCGGCGAGTTCTACACCCCGGCCGAGGTCGGTTTCCTGATGGCGGAAGTGCTGCAACCGCAGGCCGGCATGTCGATCTGCGACTGGGCCAGCGGCTCCGGCGGCCTGCTGCTGCAATGCATCCGCCACGTCAAGAAGCACGGCGGCGACGTGCGCCAGCTTCAGCTGCACGGTCAGGAATCCAACGTCGCCACCTACAACATCTCGCGCATCAACATGATCCTGCACGGCATCCCCGTGTGGGAGCACAAGCAGGGCGACAGCCTGCGCGATCCGCGTCATCTCTCCGCCGACAACCGCCTCAAGCAGTTCGACCGCGTCATCATGAACCCGCCGTTCTCGCTGGAGGACTGGGGTTACGACACCGTGGCGGCCGGCGACAAGTTCGGGCGACTCTCCTACGGCATGCCACCGGCGAGCAATGGCGACTGGGCCTGGATACAGCAGATCGCCAAATCGCTGAAAGACGCCGATGCGGATACTGGCATCGGCGGCCAGGGCATGGTGGTCATGTCGCAGGGTGTGCTGTTCCGTGGCCAGCCCGAGCAAACCGAGGAAGAGGACGGGCAGAAGCAGAAGGCCGATGCCGAATACGTGATCCGGCGCGGTCTCATCGAAGCCGACCTGATCGAAACCATCGTCGTACTGCCCGGCAAGCTGTTCTACGGCAACAATGTGCCGGGCTGTCTGGTGCTGCTCAACAAAGCCAAGCCAATGGAACGCAAGGACAAGATCCTGATGATCTGGGCCTCGCGGCATTTTCAGAAGGGCAACCCGCAGAACCTGCTGCGCCCCTCCGATCTGATGCGCACGCTGGTGCCCTGGCGCGCCTTCGGCGATCCGGCACTGGCCCAGCGGTTGGTGCCCCAGCATGAGGCGCAGTTGATCCGCGAAGTCGAGGAACAGCGCGATACCTGGCTGGCCGACATCGAGGACGCCTACGGCCCGGTGCTGGAACCGCTGCCGCGCCTGCAGATTGAGCTCGTCACGCTCGATGCGCTGGACCTCAAGGTCCAGGCGGTCAAGGACGCCATCGCGCCCGAGCATCCCTACTTCCATCCGCTGGTAGAGCTGAGCAACTCCGTCATTTCCCATGAGCAGCAACTCGCCAATGCAGCGAAACCGGACAAGCCTGCGTTGAAGGCCAAGCTCGCGACGGCGAAGACCATCTTCGACGATCTCCGAAAACAACTGGTAGACGCCATCAAGGCCCGCCACAAACAGGTGGCACGCGCGGTCAAGGACTTGGCCAAGCTCAAGGAGGAACGCGACGCCCGCGAACAGGAGGTGAAGCTCGCCGCCGAACGTGATATTACCCACCTGCACGAGGCAGCGGCCGATTTGCTGCGCATCTGTAGCAACGAGGACGAGGCGCGCCGCTACTTCACGGTCGTCGGGAGGGCCGAGATCGAGGAGAACGAATTCAACCTCAACCTGCCGCGCTATGTCGATACATTTGAACCGGAGAAGGTACTGCCACTCGCCGATGCCTCCACGCAGTTGGCAACCGCAACCAAGGCAGCAGAGACGGCACAGGCTGCATTGAAAAAATTGCTGGCCAGCATCGCCAGCGCAGAGTCCCGCAAGAGGACAGCCTGATGCTGACGCATCGTTACCAAACCATCTTGGGCGATATCCCGGCAGACTGGCAAGCCAAGCCGCTGCGCACTTTGATCACCGAGCAGTTCGCCGGCGATTGGGGTGATGACGAGGGTGAGCAGGCCGTCGCGGTCATGTGATCGACCAACTTCACCAATGACGGTGGACTCGATTTCAGCGATGTTGCCACGCGCTACTTCCCAAAGAACAAAGCCGAGCAGTTCGGGCTGAAGCAGGGTGACCTGCTGGTGGAGCGCTCCGGCGGTGGCCCCGAGCAGCCAGTTGGACGTATTGGTTTTATCGAGCGCGACATGCCGGGCTCCACGGTTTCCAACTTCGTTCAGGTTCTGCGTCCCGATCCGGAGAAGGTCGATGCCAGCTTCCTTGGCTGGGCGTTGTTTGAGTTGCAGCGCACCGGCATTGTCGAACGAGTGCAGCAACAGTCCACGCAGATGCGCAACTTGAACTGGCGGGACTATCAGCGCCTGCAGTTGCCTTGGCCGCAAGTGGATGAACAAGGCCGCATCGCTGCTGCAATCAATCTGGCCGACGAAGCCATCCAGAAGGCGCGGGCAGAATTGGATGCTTCATGCGACATGAAGAGATCGCTCGAAGCAGGTTTGCTGACTGGTGGAATCGATAAGAGGTGTCGCGCCAAAGTGACAACAAAAGCTGGAGCGCTGCCGATGGGCTGGTCGGTGTCTCCGCTCAAGAATCTAGCAGCTATCGGCTCTGGGATCACGCTCAACCAGGATCGCGTAGCCAAGGAATTTGGCTGCCGCTACCTGACCGTAGCCCATGTCCAGCGCGGTTCAATCTCCAATGACGATCCGCGTTGC
>JAJYXA010000573.1:0-1224 GCA_021791235.1 Pseudomonadota bacterium | reverse complement strand
TCCGAAGAAGAACGGAAGACCCGTCTGCTGGAAACAGGCGATGTGCTCGTGATCGAGGGGCATGCAAGCGCGATGGAAATCGGTCGTGCTGCCATGTTCGAAGATCGGGGCGAACCAACCACGTTTCAGAATCACCTGTTTCGGGTACGAGCAGATAGGAGCCAAATCCTGCCGAAGTTCTTGCTGCACGTTTTGAACTCTGAGCGCATTCAACGCCACTGGAACGCCGTCTGCAACACAAGTAGCGGCCTGAACACGATCAATCGCCGCAATCTTAAGATCGTTCTCGTTCAGCGTCCCGACGTGGACGAACAGCAAGAAATCATCGACACGTTAGATGCAGCAGAGCTGAACATCGCGGCGCTTGCGAGGAAACTGGAAGCACTGGGCGAAATCAAACGCTCGCTGCTCCAGAACCTGCTGACCGGCAAAATCAGAATTCCAGAGGGAGCCATACATGCCTGAGGCAAGGGAGGGGCCAGTCCCCTACACGGTTCATGCGCTGTTCAACGAGGAAACCACCGTCGAGCGCGAGATCATCGAGCACCTGAAGGCGGCCAAGCTGGGCTGGACCTGGCGCTCGCGCGAGGCGCTGAAGGCATACCGGCCCGACGAGCGCGAGGTGTTGTTGCTGCCGCTGCTGCGCGAGAAGCTCAAGGCGCTTAACCCGACCGTGCTGACCGACGACGCGCGGGTGGACGCCATCGTCACCAAGCTGCGCGGCTGCCGTGACAACCAGCAATGGCTGGCGTGGCTGAAGGACGGCGTCAATTACAAGTTCGATGCCGCCGAAAATGCCCAGGATGTGCGGCTGATCGATTACGAGAACCTGGATGCGAACGACTGGTGGGTGACCAACCAGTTCCCGGTGGAGGGGCGTTCGCCGCGCCGGCCTGACATCGCGCTGCTGATCAACGGCATTCCCATCGTCGTCATCGAGGCCAAGACCGCCAGCAGAGCCAAGCCCGACTGGCGCGAGGGCGCCAAGCAACTGGGTATGTACGCCGAGGAGATAGACCAGCTCTTCTACACCAACGCCTATGGCGTGGGCGTGAACGAGACCCGGATGATGTACGGCGTGCCCGGCCGACGCCTACAGTTCTGGCTGCAATGGCGCGATCCGTGGCCGCACGACATCGACGAGTTCGACGAGATGAAGGTCTCGCTTTACGGCCTGTTCGACCGGAGCAACCTGCTCGACTTCATTCGTCACTTCCGTGCTTA
>JAJYXA010000275.1 GCA_021791235.1 Pseudomonadota bacterium | reverse complement strand
GCGTGTAGGCCAGCGACAGGTCTTCCTGGGTAGAACAGGGCTTGGACGACTCGACCGAGAGCTTGCCGGGCTTGGGCAGGCGATGGTAATCGAGGGCTTTTTTCTTGAGGGTGGCTTGGCTCATGGAAGACACGCGAGCGGATTGAACAAGCCGTCATTATCGCGGATTTGTCCGCGTCCCGTCGCGCCCAACTGACGAACCGCGTCAGTCTTTCCAGATCTTGAGCTGGGCGCGCAGGCGCGCGACGGCCTGCGAATGCAGCTGACACACACGCGATTCGGACACGCCGAGCACCGCGCCGATCTCCTTCAGGTTCATGTCCTGCTCGTAGTACATGCCCATCATGCTGCGCTCGCGTTCGGGCAGATGGTGGATTGCGGCAATTAGGCTGTCGCGGAAGCCTTCGTCTTCCAGCACCGCGAGCGGATCGCTGCTGCCGTCGACCAGATAGCGCTCCAGGAAGCTGGCACTGTCTTCATCCGAGAAATCCTCGTAATACAGAAGCTGCGAACACTTCACGTCGCCCAGCATGGATTGATACTGGTCGATCGGCATGCCCAGTTCGGCGGAGATTTCCTGCTCGGTCGGCGACTTGCCGTTGCGCTGTTCCAGCCGGTGGATGGCCGCCTCGATCTGCCGCGATTTCTGCCTCACGTGACGCGGCAGCCAGTCGGCCTCGCGCAGCTCGTCGAGCATGGCGCCACGGATGCGCTGGGTGGCATAGGATTCGAACTGCGCGCCCTGGGTGCCGTCGAAGCGCCCCACCGCATCCATCAGGCCGATCAGTCCGACCTGGATGAGGTCGTCGACTTCGACGCTGGCGGGCAGGCGCGCCATCATGTGATATGCAATGCGCTTGACCAGCGGCGCATACTTGGTGATCTGTTCGTCTTGCGACGAGGGTTTACCAGCCATGTTTCAGGGGTTTCCTGTCTTATTTAACAAGCCGTCAGGCTCATCTCCTCGTTCGCCATTCTAACGGCTAGCGCGGCAAATGCATCATCCTCGTTTGCCACACTGAAAATGGCGTGCGCGAACCGCTGCTCAAAAAAACGGCAACCCGCAGCCCGAACATGATCGCAAGCAAACCTGTCGCCCAGCAAGCCCACGCTGACCGCCCCCCCCATGCACGCCAACGTTTTGAGCAGCGCATAGGCATGCAGCATCGAGTCGTCGGTGCGGCGTACCTCGAGGACCACCGAATGCGTGGCGCCCGGCAGCAATGCAAGATCGGTGTTACCCCACCCCAAATCGAATATTACATGGTCGTACTCGCTCGCCATGCCGGACAAGGCAGGCTCATCCGCCCGCATGCCCGGCGCATACCAGCCTTTTCCGAATGTCTGCGGCAGTGTTTGCAGTTGTCCTCGTTCGAGCTGACGCTTCCAGTCGAACAGGCTGCGCGTCGTGGCGTCGGCAAATAGTCGGCCTTGCATATCGACCAGAAGAGATTCCCGACCTATTTTATGAAGGGCCTGCGCCAGATGGATGCTGGGATCAGCAGATTCGGAAATACAGTGGATGCAGGGTACTGGCTGCCGCGTGCTGCGTCGGCGCAGTCCAGCGGCCTGGTCAGCCGCCATGCAGGCCTTTCACGGTGTGGCGCTCCGTGCGTTCGGCCTCCACGCCCGCAAACAGCGGCCAGTCCTCGGCTTCCAGAGCATAGGGGGTGGCGAGCTGCCCGCCTTTCAATGCGCGGTCGATGAGATAGGCGGCGTTGGGGATGTGGAGGTCCTCCGGCACGCGCTGTCCACCCGCGATAAAGGCCAGCGGCAGGCGATGGCGGATCAGGCTGTCGAGTGCCGCTCCCGGCTGCGGCGCTTCGTCGAGTTTGGTCAGAATGCAGGCGGTCGCCCCCTCGCCAAAACGCAGCATCGCCTGCTCGATCGCCGCACCCTGCTGGTTCGCGGCGATCACCGCAAGACGGCGCACGCCCAGGGCATCGAGCGCCTGTGCCTCGCGGGTGCGCGGGTCGGAGGGGGCAAATCCGGCGGTGTCGATCAATACCAGCTTTCTGGCGGCGAGTTCGGGTAACAATCGCGCCAGCCTGGTCTGGTCTTCGGCCACATGCAGCGATACGCCCAACAGATCGGCATACACCGTCAGTTGCGCCGCAGCCCCGATGCGGTAGGCATCGGCTGCCACCAGCGCCACCTGGGCCGCGCCATGGGCCTCGACGCCGCGTGTGGCGAGTTTTGCGAGCGTGGTGGTCTTGCCCGAACCGGTCGAGCCGACCAGCGCGTAGCGCCCGCCCCGAGCCAGCAGGTCGGCGTCCCGTCCCTGCACTGGCAGGTTGCGTATCAGCACCTGGCGCAACCAGCGCTGGGCGGCCTCGGCATCGAGCCCGCGCGGCAGGCGTGCGGCCAGGGTGCGGGCGAGCGCGCTGCCGAACCCGGCCGCAAACAGGGTTTGCATCACCGCCACCCGCACCGGGTCGCGCCGCCGGGCCGCACCCCAGGCAAAACCGGCCAGCTGGTTTTGCAACAGGCCGCGCAGGCGCGACAGTTCAGCCAGAATGCGCGAGCTGCCGGCCGTGTCGGGCGCCTCGCTGACTGCCGGCACCGTCAGATCACCGTACGCGCTGGCCAGCAGCTCGACACCCTGCGGGTGCGGCCGGGTGGACAGCACCACGGCGTCATCGCCCAATTCCCTGCGTACGCGCGCCAAGCCTTCGCGCGCATTCGCCGCGACGAATACCCGCACGCTCATTCACGCTCTCCAATCAAAAGTTCCGTACTCACCTGAACCATTTTATCGGCCGGCACCTCGGCATAGGCAACCACCGAAAGTCGCGGCAGATTGCGCCGCAGCAGGCGCGAGAGGATGGCGCGCAGGCCGGGCGAGGTCAGCAGCACTGGCGGATAGCCCGCGGCATCCTGCTCGGCCACTGCGCGTTCCGCGGCGTCGTTCAATGCATCCAGTGTGGCGGGCGACAACAGCGCCTCGCCCTCGTCGCCCATCTCGTTCAGCAAACGGGTTTCGGTCGCCGCCGCCAGGCCGATTACATGCAGCATGTCGCTGCCCTCGAACAGGCGGTCGACGATGCTGCGTCCGAGCGCGGCGCGCACGGTTTCCACCAGTTCGTCGATGGCCTGGTTCTTCGGCGCGCGCGCCGCAAGCGTTTCGAACAAGGTGCGGGTATCGCGGATCGAGACATTTTCCGCGATCAACTGCTGCAGCACCGCCTGCACGCTGGTCAGCGGCAGGTGGCGCGGCGTCACGTCCTCGACCAGCCCCGGGTGGCTGCGTGCCAGCGTATCGAGCAGTTGCTGCACTTCGGTGCGCCCCAGCAGTTCCGGCGCATGCTGGCGGAATACCGCCTCGACCTGGCGCGCGATCAGCTCGGCCGGTTCCAGCACGACAAAACCACGCAGTTCGGCTTCCTCCACCCGGCTGGCGTCCAGCCATACCCCGGCCAGTCCGGTCAGCGGATCCAGCCCCGCTGTGCCATCGATGCGTCCGAGCACGTCGCCCATGTCGACCGCGAGCACCTGGCCGGTCGGCATCTCGCCGTGCGCCACGTCGACGCCCTTCAGCGTGATGCGATAGGTGTTCGGCTTGAGGTCGAGGTTGTCGCGTACGCGGATGAGCGGGACCACCAGCCCCATGTCTGTGGCAAAGCGGCGCCGCGCCTCGGTGATCTTGTTCAGCGCCGCGCCCCCCTGATTGCGGTCGACCAGCGGAATCAGCCGGTAGCCGACTTCGAGCGCCAGTACGTCGACCGGCGGGATATCGTCCCAGGTGACGTCGGTCGGCGCGGTTTCCGTTTCGATCAGTTCGAGCGGCACGACGTCGAACGCGGCCGTGCGCTGACGGCGCATCAGCCAGTATCCCAGTCCGCCCAGCACGGTGGCGATGGTCAGAAACGCCAGATGCGGCGTACCCGGAATCACGCCCAGCGCACCCAGCACCGCTGCGGCGACATACAGCGTTTGCGGCCGGCCGAAAATCTGCGTGGAAAATTCGCGCGACAGGTCCTGCTCGCTCGACGCGCGGCTCACCACGATGCCTGCCGCGGTCGAGATGATCAGCGCAGGAATCTGCGTCACCAGCCCGTCGCCCACGGTCAGCAACGCATAGCGCCCGAGCGCTTCGCCAACCCCCAGGTTGTGCTGCAGCAGACCGACCGCGACACCACCGATGAGGTTGACCACGAGGATGATCATGCCGGCGATGGCATCACCGCGCACGAATTTGGAGGCGCCGTCCATCGCGCCGTAAAAATCTGCTTCGCGGCCGATCTCGCCGCGTCGCGTGCGCGCTTCGCTTTCGTTGATGAAGCCTGCGTTGAGGTCGGCATCGACGGCCAACTGCTTGCCCGGCATCGAATCGAGCGTGAAGCGCGCTGCCACCTCGGCAATGCGTCCGGCACCCTTGGTGATGACGACGAAGTTGATGATGACCAGGATCAGGAACACCACGAAGCCGACCGCGATGTTGCCGCCCACAAGGAAATTGCCGAACGACTCGATCACCTTGCCCGCCGCCTCCGGCCCGGTGTGGCCCTGCATCAGGATGATGCGGGTGGACGCCACGTTGAGCGACAGGCGCAGCAGCGTGGTCAGCAGCAGCACCGTGGGAAACACCGAGAAATCCAGGGGGCGCCGCGCGTTCAGGCTCACCAGCAGCACGATCATCGCCAGCGCGATGTTGAGCGTGAACAGCACGTCGAGCATGAAGGTGGGCAGCGGCAGCACCATCATCGCCAGAATCAGCAGCACCAGCCCCGGCACCGCCAGCCGGTTCGCCGGCAGGCCCATCACCAGCACGCCCTGTGCGCTCACCCGATCACCTCGTCAACGCGCTGGCCGGCCCGCTGCTGGCGGCCGCGCAGTTGCGCCCGCACTTCGGGGTGAACCTCGGATTCGCGCGCCTCGGCCAGCACTTCCTGCCAGGTCATCGCGTGGCGGCGCAGATAACGCCACCAGCGCCAGCCGGCATCTACCGCCGCCGCCAGCGTCAGCGCCGCCGCCAGCACCAGCACGCCGCGTCCCACCCAGGCAGCCGTCGCGTCCAGCGCAACGCTCATTTCGCTGCGGGTCAGGCTCTGCAGCCCAGGCCAGCCGCTCGCCAGAATCCAGCCGACGGCAGCGGCGGCAAGCGCCAGTTTCAGCAGCATCAGCGACCCGTCGAACAAGGAGTCGACGGAAAACAGCCGGGCAAAGGGTTTGAAAGGGTGGACACGCGTCAGATCCGCCTGGACGACATGGGGCGCAAACACCCAGCCTGAAAGCAGGATGGGCGCCACCAGGGCCGCAGCGAAAATGACGGCCAGCACCGGCAGCACGGCCCACAGCGCAGCCCACACCGCCTGAAGAAAAACCGGGGAAAGCGGCTCCGCTGCGTGACTGAACGCCGCCTCGGTCAGGACCTGCAAAGCCTTCAGCAAGCGCGGCGCCAGCCAGCCCAGCATACCCAGCGCCGACAGCAACACCACCCACGCCGTGAGTTCGGCGGAGCGCGGCACATCGCCCGCGCTGCGTGCCTGTTGCAGGCGCCGCGGACTTGCCGGTTCGGTACGGGAAAGATCTGTCTCCTCGGCCATGTTTCCCTCGTATTTTGGAGGAGTCTAGCATGAGGCGGAGGCAGCTTTGCTCGCTCGATAAAACAGCAGCCGACCCGGTCGCATACAGGTATCGCTTACACGCTCTTCGGACAGCCCGCCCCTTGGCAGCCGATACCCCATGGGTGAATCGTCCCGGATGTGGCAAGGGCTCTGTGCAGCGAAACAGGTGGATTGCCACAAGGCAGAGGGCGCGCTCAGAAATCATGACTTGGGTCTACACGCAACGCACACCTGTCGTACCCCGCGCCAGAATTGATAAACAAACCTAATCAACTACATAAAATCGACAAAATAGATTAATCTTGCGAAGGGTTTCCCGGCCAGCCAACCCGGAACAAGTCGGATGCCGGGCCTGTTTCGTGTCATCACAATAAATAAATCAAATTTACTCTGGAGGAGTTTTACATGCGCACTCAGCATCTCGCCGCAGCCATGGCCGCGGCACTGGTCCTGTCCACCCCTGCATCTGCCGGTTTTTTCGATTTCACCCTGAGGCCCTACCTCGGCGCCAGCCTGGGACAGTCCAACTCTGACATCTCCTGTCCCGCAGGCACCTCGTGCGACGATTCGGACACTGCCGGGAAGGTATACGGCGGCCTGGAAGTGAATGAATACATTTCCATGGAAGCTGGCTATGTCGATTTAGGCAAGGTCGGGTACACCGGTGCAAAGACCGGCTCAAGAGAAACCAAGGGAATGCTCCTTCAACTGGTCGGGACGTATGCGCTCAATCCCAGCTTCACCCTGATTGGCCGAGGCGGAATGAATTTTCTGGGTACCGATGTTAATGGCACGATCGCCGGCACCCCTAACAACAATGCCAGTGATACCGACGTCGTATGGTCATTGGGTGTGGGCGCACAGTACAACTTCACCCAGTCGGTGGGGCTCCGCATGGAATGGGAGCGCTATTTCAAAACGGGCAGCCCAGCCTTGAATGGCGGCACCGGCGAGGCGGACGTTGACCTGCTCTCCGCCGGCGTGGTCTACAAGTTCTGACACTGTTCCAGTGTAATACAGCGCAATGAAAAGGGGGCAACAAGCCCCCTTTTCATTGCGTGCCAGCCGGCCAACCCGACCTGCAGGCTGCCTTCAGCTCACCTCGTCGATCCACGCCATCTGGATCGCCTCGAGAATCTTCTCGCCCGAATGATTGGGGTCGTCGTCGAAATCGGGCAGTTCCATCACCCAGTTATGCAGATCGGTGAAGCGGATGGTGCGCGGGTCGATTTCGGGGTGGGCCTCGGCGAGTTCGATGGCGATGTCGAGGGAATCCGTCCACTTCATATCAATGCCCTTCCTTGACCATGTTGATGGTGTATTTGGGAATTTCGATCACCAGATCGCTGCCGCTCACCCGCGCCTGGCATGATAACCGCGACTGCGGTTCCAGCCCCCAGGCCTTGTCGAGCAGATCATCCTCTTCTTCGGTGGACGGTGCCAGCGAATTGAAGCCTTCCCGCACGATGACATGGCAGGTGGTGCAGGCGCAGGACTTCTCGCAGGCGTGTTCGATCTCGACGCCGTTGGCGAGCAGGGTGTCGCAGATGGTTTCGCCTGGCTTGGCGTCGATCACGGCACCCTCTGGGCAGAGTTCGACGTGGGGCAGTACGATGAGTTGGGGCATGGCTTTTTTAATACGGCTAGAAATACACTCAGGCTGCCTGAGCGTGTTGGCTGGGCAGAGCTTTTAACACACCATCCCAGAAAAGCATACGAGCATTGACCGCGGCCTCCGCAGCCGCTTCGGCTTCGCGCCATTTGCCAGCGTCGTCAGCGCACAGGGCGGCAAGCAGACGCAATGACAGCGGCGCATGAAAATCCTCGTCAAGATGGACGTGGCGGTTGAGGTAATAGTGGAAGCTTGGCGCCTGCGCTTCGGTCACCGCCATGCGCGACAGGAAGGCGCGGAACATCGACGGGATGACGTGCTCGCGGCCGAGCGCCAATGCAGCGGCCACGGCGTGCGGCTTGCCGCTGTCGATGAAACCGAAGGTGGTGCGGGTAAAGGTGGCGGATGGCGCGGGTGCAAGGCCGGAAGCAAGCGCCGTGTCGATGCCCTTTTCGCCTGCCACTTGCACGAAGCGCGCGGGCGTGTCGGCGTCGGCACCGACCTCGCGCATGGCGGCGAGATACAGCATGAAGTGGCTGGTGAAGCCTTCCTGCCCCGGCAGTGCGATGTCGGTTTCCTCTTCCAGCACCAACTCGTTGATGAAGCGCTGCACCGACGCGTCGCCGCGCGGCGTCCATGGCCAGCGCGCGGGCGCCACTGCGTGCTGCAGGTATTTGATCAGCGACATGAAATCCCACACCGAATAGACGTGGTGCTGCATGAACACGCGCAGGTCGTCCAGCGTCTGCACCGCAGCGTAGATCGGGTGTGATTCGAGCTTGACTCGTAGGGATTCGATGAATTCGTCGTTCAGCATGG
>JAJYXA010000155.1 GCA_021791235.1 Pseudomonadota bacterium | reverse complement strand
GCGAGCGTGGGAAGCGCGGCGAGCACGCCGACGGCCGCGAGCACAGGAGTGAACCACCGGAGCAGACGGCGCAGCATGGCGCTACTCCCCCAGGCCCATCTGGATGTAGCCGGTCGGACAGACGTCCGAACAGATGTGGCAGCCGATGCAGCGGTCGTAATCCGTATAGACGTAGCGGCCGGTGGTGGCTTCCTTCTTGGGCACGCGCTTGACCGCGAGCTGCGGGCAATAGACGACGCAGTTGTCGCACTCGAAGCACATGCCGCAGCTCATGCAGCGCTTCGCCTCGTTGATCGCCTCGACTTCTCCGAGCGGTTCGATGCGCTCCTGGAAGTTGCCCAGGGCGGTCTTCGCGTCCAGGGTGATGATCTTGCGCTTCATCCGCGGCGTGTACGAGAAATGGCCGAGGAACAGCTTGTCGTGCGGGATCACGTAGCGGTCGGAACGGTCTTCGTAGTTATGCACGGCGGCATTGCTGGCGTCGGTGCCGCGGATGGGCTCGTGGGTCTCGCCGAGCTGCAGGCCCTTCTCGACCAGTTTGCGCTTCAGGTCGAAGATATGGACGTCGATCTTCGGTCGGCGCTCGAGATCCTCGCCGGCCAGGAAGCGGTCGATGCCGTCGGCGGCGATCGAGCCGTGGCCGATGGCGGTGGTCAGCAGATGCGGACGGATCAGGTCGCCGCCGGCGAAGGTGCCGGCCTGGCCCACGATCTGGTAGTTCTTGTCGGCGCTGACCGCGCCCTTGCCGTTGTTGAATTCCTCCAGACCGGTGAAGTCCACCGCCTGGCCGATCGCCGAGACGATCAGGTCGGCCGGGATGTCCTCCTCGGTTCCGGGGATCATCTTGATCTCGAGCTTCGGCCCGACCATCTTGGCTTCGCACTGCGCGACCCGAAGGGCCGTCGCGCGTCCGTCCGGGCCCCTGACCAGGGCGACCGGGGAGAGGCCGCCGCGGATCGCGATGCCCTCGGCCAGCGCCTGTTCGATCTCGTGTTTGTTGGCCTGCATCTTGTCGATGCCGAAGATCGAGGTGAGCGTCACCTCGGCGCCCTGCTTGGCGGAAATTTCGGCGACGTCCTGCGCCATGCGTCCGGCGATGGCGCCTTCCACGTCGGTGGCTTTGACGTTCTCGATGTGGCCCAGGCGACGCGCCACGGTGGCGACGTCGATCGAGGTGTCGCCGCCGCCGACCACGACGACGCGGCGGCCGACGTGGCGCAGACGGCCGTCGTTGAAGGCGCGCAGGAAGGCGGTGGCGGTCACCACGTTGGCTGCGTCGGCCTCCGGAATCGGCAAGGCGCGTCCGGCCTGGGCCCCCATGCCGAGGAACACCGCGTCGTAGTCCTGGCGCAGCTCGGCCAGGGTGACGTCGGTGCCGATCCGGCACTTCAGGCGCGCCTTGACGCCCAGGTCGAGAATGCGCTGGATTTCCGCGTCGAGCACTTCGCGCGGGGTGCGGAAGCCGGGAATGCCGTAGCGCATCATGCCGCCCAGGAATTCGCGCTCGTCGAAAATGGTGACCTCGTGGCCCTTCAGCGCCAGCTGGTAGGCGCAGGAGAGGCCGGCGGGGCCGCCGCCGATGATGGCGACCTTCTTGCCGGTCTTCTTCTGCGGCTTGGCGTAGGAGAGCTTGTTGGCGATCGCGTACTCGCCGAGGAAGTGCTCGACCGAGTTGATGCCGACGTGATCTTCCACCTCGTTGCGGTTGCAGCCGCTCTCGCAGGGTGCCGGGCAGACCCGGCCCATCACCGAGGGGAAGGGATTGGCTTCGGTCAGGCGGCGCCAGGCGTATTCCTGCCAGGGCATGGTCGGCTTGCCGTCGGCGCCCATCGGCGGCTTCTCGGTGCCGCGCGCGATCGCCAGATAGCTGCGGATGTCCTCACCCGCGGGGCAGCTGCCCTGACAGGGCGGCGTCGACTGCACGTAGGTCGGGCACTTGTACGAGTAACTGGCCTGGAAGATCTTCTCCTGCCAGCGCTTGACCTTGGTGTCGCCTTCCTTGTAACGGCGAAAGGTGAGTTTATTGGTGCTCGTTTCAGGGGTAACCGACATGTTGGTCTCCGAAGTTTTATTTATCGCCGAGCTTGATCGCGGTGCTGACCAGCTGGTGCACGCCGCCGACCATGCCCATCTTGAAGCCGTAATAGGGCAGGATCTTGGTGAATTGCGCCTTGCAGATGGCGCAGATGGTTGCCATGAAATTCACGCCCTGGCCGCTGGCCACCTGGGTCAGCGTCTCCATCCGCGGCAATGCGCCCTTGATGCGCAGATCGAGCAGGTCGTCGGTGAGCAGGCCGCCGCCGCCGCCGCAGCAGAAGGTCTGCTCGTGGGTGGTGCCCGGCGCCATCTCGACGTAGTGGTTGGCCGCCGCCTTGATGATCGCGCGCGGGATCACGAACTGGCCGCCGGGCATGTCGCCCATGCGCGAGGCGCGGGCGACGTTGCAGGAATCGTGGAAGGTGATGATGCGGTGATCGTTGGCTTCCTTGTCGAAGGAGATCGCGCCCTGCTGGATCAGGTCCCAGGTCAGCTCGCAGATGTGCATCGGCTGGCGGTAGCGGTGGTCGAGCTGGCTTTGCAGCTGGATCGCGAAGGGATCGTGGGCGCCGTCGCCGATGCCGGTCAGGGTGTTCCAGAAGCTGTAGGCGACGCGCCAGGCGTGGCCGCATTCGCCGACGACGATGCGCTTGACGCCGAGATCCAGCGCCGCCTCGCGCACCCGCATGGCGATCTTCCTCAGCTGCTCGTAATTGCCGATGAACATGCCGAAGTTGCCGGCCTCGGACGCCTTGGACGACAAGGTCCAGGAAATGCCGGCGGCGTGGAACACCTTGCCGTAGCCGATCAGGCTCTCAATGTGCGGCTCGGCGAAGAAGTCGGCGGAGGGGGTGACCAGCAGCACCTCGGCGCCCTTGACGTCGAGCGGATAGCGCACCGCGACGCCGGTATCCTCCTTGACGTCCTCCTCCAGTCCTTCCAGGGTGTTTTCCAGCGCCGGCCCGGGCAGGCCGAGGTTGTTGCCGATCTTGTGCACCTTGCCGATGATCTCGCTGGTGTACTTCTGGCCGATGCCGACCGTATCGAGGATCTCCCGGGCGGCCATGGTGACCTCGGCGGTATCGATGCCGTAGGGGCAGAACACCGAACAGCGGCGGCACTCCGAGCACTGATAGTAGTAGTTGTACCACTCGTCCAGCACCTCGCGCGTCAGTTCGCGGGCGCCGACCAGGCGGGGCACCAGCTTGCCGGCCAGGGTGAAGTGGCGGCGATAGACGCTGCGCATCAGATCCTGGCGCGCCACCGGCATGTTCTTCGGGTCGCTGGTGCCGATGAAGTAGTGGCACTTGTCGGAACAGGCGCCGCAATGCACGCAAGCGTCCATGAACACCCTGAGCGAGCGGTACTTGCCGAGCAGCTCGCCCATCTTGCCGATGGCTCGGTCGTGCCAATCGTCGGGGAGCGTTCCCGGAAAGCCGATCTCCTCCTGCACTTTTTCATTGGCGAGGAAGGACTTGGTTTCGGCCATCGCGCCCGGGTGGAGCGTCGGGATGACGGGATACTCGCGCAGCGCGGGCGCCTTGATCTCGGGACCGGCCATTTACTTGGCCTCCATCTTCGCCGCCCAGGACGAGAGATGTCTCGCCTCGCGCGGATTGTCTGCCTGATTGCGGGACGGCGAGAAGAACACGCCGGGCGCGTGCAACAGCTTGCTGAAGGGGAAAACCAGCATCAGCATCGCCACCAGGGTGAGATGCACGTAGAGCAGGCCGTCGGCGGGCAGCGGCTGCCAGTCGAAGCGCATCAGGCCGAGGAAGAATTCCTTCACGCCGACGATGTCGGTGCGGATGAAAAACTTCAGGGTCAGGCCGGAGACCGCGATGGCGATGATGAGCAGCAGCATCAGGTGGTCGGAGGGCGTCGAGATGTAGCGGATGCGCTCGACGAACAGGCGCCGCACCCATAGTCCGGCCAGTCCCGCCAGCATCACCATGCCGCCGTAGATGCCGAAGGGCTGGAGCAGGACGACCCAGGTCCACACCGGCTGGGTGAAGTAGCGCAGGTGGCGGATCAGTTCCAGCGCCAGCCCGATGTGGAACAGCCAGCCGCAGGCCCACAGCCACAGGTTGGATTTGAACAGGCTCTCGAACAGCGCCACCTCGCGCAGCATGCGCAGCGCCACGCCGCCACGGGTCGTCGGCGCCGGCGTGGTCGGGATCAGGAGCGGCGCCGGGGTGCGCGCGTAGTCGGCGATCTTCCAGATCAGGCCGAGCACCAGAACGGTGGCGGCGAGATAGAACAAGGCGATGAAGAACAGGGTGGCGGCGGTCATGGTCGTACCTTATTGCACGGTATGCACGATAGGTATTCCGCTGAGGAATCGGGCCGCGAGCGCGACGACCGCCGCGACGAAACGCGGGGCGCGGGGGGCGAAGCCATCGGACCGATCACGACGCTGAATCAGACGCAGCCGGTGGGCTTGGGCAGGCCGGCGATCTTGCACGCCTGCTTGGCCGGGCCGTAGGGGAACAGTTCGTAGAGGTACTGGCTGTTGCCCTTGTCGGCGCCGAGCTTCTTGCCGATGGCCTTGGTCAGCACGCGGACCGCCGGTGCGATCTGGAACTCGTTGTAGTACTCGCGCAGGAAGTTCACGACTTCCCAGTGCTGTTCGGTCATGTCGACGTTCTCCTGCTGCGCCAGGAATTTGCCGACCTCCTCGTTCCATTGGGAAAGATCGGTCAGATAACCTTCTTCGTCGGTATCGTAGGATTTGCCGCCCACTTCGATTGTTGCCATGATTTGTCTCCTGGTGAAAAAGGGTATGACCCTGTTGAAAGCCCGGGTTAATGCTCGCCCCGGGGCGATGTTATTGCCGCGTTGTCAAAGCCAAGACTGGCACTTTTGTTCGGCGGCCAGATCGACGAAGCCGCCGTAATCGATGCCGGTGACGCCGGCCATCAGGCGGTCGGCCATGCCGCGCGCCTCCAGGTCCGGGGTGAGCACGCAGATCTTGCAGCGGCCCTGCGCCGCCTGCAGCCTGGCTTCGAAGGCGTTGCCGCGGGTCGCGGCATAGACGGCGTCCTCGATCAGCAGGAGGGTGCTGCCCGCCGTCGCCACCGAGAGGCAGGACTCCAGGGCATTCTTTTCCAGCGGCGACTTGTTGATGATGTGCAGCATGCAATTATTCCTTTAAAAGCTCAGTACCACGTCCTGCTCGTCCATCAACGCGCCCATCTCGGCGCGCGACAGCACGGTGACGTCGACCAGCAGGTCTTCCTCGGAGAGGCCGCGCGCAGCCAGCGCCTCGCGCTCGACATAGAGCTTCTCGATATCGTAGCCGTCGAGCGCCCGGTAGATCGGCGAGAAGTTCTTGGTCTCGATGCCCTTGGTCTGCTGGCCCTTCTTCAACTGATAGACGCCGTCGTCGAGAAAGGCCAGGCTGACGTCCTGGTCGAAGGCGGCCGAGATCAGCACCACCTCCAGCGACTCCAGGGCATAGACGGTGCCGTAGGGCGCTTTGCGATTGACGAACATGAATTTCTTGATTGCGCCTTCCATTTTTTCTCTATCCTCAGTCGCCAAATGTGACCACGCGGTCCGCCTCGATGCCGCTCTCGACCAGTTGCCCGAGGCCCGAGATGCGGAAGCCCGGCGCCAGATTCTCGTCTACGATGCCGCGGCGCAGCGCCGCGGCGACGCAGACCACCAGGTCCAGCTGGTATTCCTCGGCCAGCTTGCTCCAGCGGGTCACGATGTTGCGGTCGTCCAGCGGCGGCTCGGTGAGCCGGGTCGCGTTATTCACCCCGTCGTGATAGAAGAACACGCGGTGAATCTCGTGGCCCTTCTCCAGCGCCGCCTTGCAGAACAGGTAGGCGGAATCGGAGGCTTGGTGCTGGTAGGGTCCTTCATTGACCAGAATGCCAAATTTCATCCAGTCGTCCTTTAGAAGCGGATATGCGTCGAGGCGTTGAGGTTGGCCCGCGCGCCGCGCCAGTCGTCGATCAGGTACTTGGTGAAGGGCAGCCCGGTCTTCTCGAAGAAGCGCGGCCAGCCGATGCGCTCGATCCAGTCGGCCATGCGCTCCCAGGGGCGGGCGTCGTCCTTGTAGACGTGCAGGATGTTCTTCACCACGGCCGCCACTTCGGGCCAGCGCGGCGCGTTGTTGGGCAGGCCCGAGGTCACCATCTTCATGAAGGTCGGCTTGCCGCGCGCATTGGCGTTCTTGCCGCCGACCCAGATCGCCAGCTTGGAGTTCTCCGGGTCGTTGATCTGCATCGGCGGGCAGGGCGGATAGCAGGCGCCGCAGCAGATGCACTTCTTCTCGTCGACTTCGAGCGAGGGCTTGCCGTTGACCATCGCCGGACGGATCGCCGCCACCGGGCAGCGCGCCACCACCGTCGGCCGCTCGCAGACGTTGGCCACCAGTTCGTGGTTGATCACCGGCGGCTTGGTATGCTGGATGATGATGGCGATGTCGGCCTGGCCGCCGCAGTTGATCTCGCAGCAGGAGGTGGACAGATGGACGCGGTTGGGCATCTCCTCGCGGATGAATTCCTCGTGCAGCTCGTCCATCAGCGACTTCACCACGCCCGAGGCGTCGGTGCCGGGAATGTCGCAATGCAGCCAGCCCTGGGTGTGCGAGATCATCGACACCGAGTTGCCGGTGCCGCCGACCGGGAAGCCGTGCTTGCCCAGAGCGGCGATCAGCGGCGCCACCTTGGCTTCCGATCCGACCATGAACTCGATGTTGGAACGGATGGTGAAGCGGACGCGGCCTTCCGCGAACTGGTCGGCGATGTCGCACAGCTTCCGGATGGTGTGTACGTCCATCTGCCGCTGCGTGCCGGCGCGCACCGTCCATACCTCGTCGCCGCTGTGCGAGACGTGGTGCAGCACGCCGGGACGGGGACGGTCGTGGTACTTCCAGTTGCCGTAGTTCTGGGCGAGCTTCGGATGCAGGTAGGGCATGTGATCCGGTACGCCGGATTCGATCGCACGACGGATTTGAGCTTGAGCCATAATTTCTCTCCGGTGATGTCAGACTGGCTAATGGCCTTAAGCCGCAGCCTTCTTGGCGTTGATCTTGGCGACCTCCTCGTCCCAGCCGTCCATGCGGACGTAGGGATTGGTGCGCGGTGCGGACACCATGTTGGCGTCGATGTCCAGGCCGATGCCTTCGAGGAAGTTGACCAGGCCGATGCGCTCGATCATCTCGCCGGTACGCTCGTGCTCCAGGGCGTTCTCGGCGAAGAAGTCGATCATCTTCTGCCCGAGTTCGACCAGCTGCTCGTAGTCCTCGTCGTTCTGCAATTTCAGGAAGGGGACGGCCACGGTGCCCATCAGGTCGCCGATCTTCAGCGTGCGCTTGCCGCCGACCAGGATGGTCGCGCCCTTGTCGGTGCCGGCGGCCAGGGCTCCGGTCATGACGTTGATGCAGTGCATGCAGCGGACGCAGTCCTTGTTGTCGATCTCCAGGGCCAGGCTGTCGCTGACCGCGACGCTGGAGATGCTGGCGCCTTTGGCGACCGACTTGATCTCCTTCAGCTGGATCGCCTTGGTCGGGCAGCGGGAGATGACGTCGTTGACCAGTTCGTTCATGCCGTGCTTGGCGAACCACTTCTTGGCCAGGGCCTCGTCGGTGCGCATGTTGTCGCGCCAGGTGCCGATCACGGCCATGTCCGAGCGCTGGATCGAGTTCATGCAGTCGTTCGGGCAGCCGGAGAACTTGAACTTGAACTTGTAGGGCAATGCCGGCCGGTGCAGGTCGTCGAGGGTGGCATTGACCACGGCGCGCAGCGCCTTGCCCTCGTCGTAGCAGGACTGTTCGCAGCGCGCCGCGCCGACGCAGGCCATCGAGGTGCGCACCGAGGGACCGGCGCCGCCCATGTCGAAGCCCATTTCATTCAATTCGTCGAAGGCGCCCTGGACGTTCTCGGAAGTGCAGCCCTGGAACATGATGTCGCCCGACTGGCCGTGGAAGGCGATCAGGCCGGAGCCGTGCTTCTCCCAGATGTCGCAGAACTTGCGCAGGGTGCCGG
>JAJYXA010000061.1 GCA_021791235.1 Pseudomonadota bacterium | reverse complement strand
TCCGGCGAACGCGACCTCGAAAACCCCCTCGCCGCCGTGCAGATGGGCCTGATCTACGTCAACCCGGAAGGCCCCGGCGGCAACCCGGATCCGGTCGCGTCCGGCCGCGACGTGCGCGAGACTTTCGCGCGCATGGCGATGAACGACGAAGAAACCGTGGCGCTCACCTGCGGTGGGCACACCTTCGGCAAGTGCCACGGCGCCGGCCCGGCTACCCATGTCGGCCCCGAACCCGAGGCCGCCGGCATTGCCGAGCAGGGGCTGGGCTGGAAGAGCAGCTTCGGCTCTGGCCGCGGCGGCGACCAGATCGGCAGCGGCCTCGAAGGCTCGTGGACGCCGACCCCGACGAAGTGGGACATGAGCTATCTCGACATGCTGTTCGGCAACGAGTGGGAACTGAGCAAGAGCCCGGCGGGCGCCCACCAGTGGACGCCGAAGCAGACGACCGACAGCAACATGGCACCGGCCGCGCACGATGCGTCCAGACGGGTTCCGATCATCATGACCGCCGCCGACATGGCGATGCGCATGGACCCGATCTACGAACCGATCGCGCGTCGCTTCCACAAGGACCCGGAAGCGTTTGCCGATGCCTTCGCCCGCGCCTGGTTCAAGCTGACGCACCGCGACATGGGACCGCGATCGCGCTATCTCGGTCCCGAGGTGCCTGAAGAGGACCTCATCTGGCAGGACCCCATCCCCGCCGTCGACCACCCCTTGATCGACGACCAGGATGCCGCTGCGCTCAAGCGCGATATCCTGGCTTCCGGGCTGCCTGTGTCCGAACTGGTCTCGACCGCCTGGGCTTCGGCATCCACGTTCCGTGGCTCCGACATGCGCGGCGGCGCGAACGGCGCGCGTATTCGCCTGGCGCCGCAGAAGGACTGGGAAGCCAACCAGCCGGCGCAGCTGGCGAAGGTGCTGAACACGCTCGAGGGCATTCAGGCCGCGTTCAACGGCGCGCAATCCGGCGGCAAGAAAGTCTCGCTGGCCGATCTCATCGTGCTGGCGGGCGGCGCCGGCGTCGAGGAGGCCACCCGGAAGGCCGGCCACGCCGTGACGGTGCCCTTCACGCCGGGCCGCATGGATGCCTCGCAGGCGCAGACCGACGTGGATTCCTTCGCCGTGCTCGAACCGATCGCCGACGGCTTCCGCAACTACCAGAAAGCCAGATACGCCGTCTCGGCCGAGGAACTGCTGCTCGACAAGGCGCAATTGCTGACGCTCTCCGCGCCCGAGATGACGGTTCTGCTGGGTGGCATGCGCGCCATGAATGCCAACTTCGGACAGTCCCGGCACGGCGTTTTCACCCAGCGGCCGGGGGCGCTCAGCACCGACTTCTTCGTCAACCTGCTCGACATGGGCACGGAGTGGAAGCCGGTCTCGGAAGCGAATGACGTGTTCGAGGGAACCGATCGCGCAACCGGTGAGCGCAAGTGGACCGGCACCCGCGTCGACCTGGTCTTCGGTTCGAATTCCCAGCTCCGGGCGCTGGCGGAAGCCTATGCATGCTCGGACGCACAGGAGACGTTCGTCCGCGACTTCGTCGCGGCGTGGGCCAAGGTGATGAACCTGGATCGCTTCGATCTCGCCTGACGATCACGGACGAACGCAGCCGCCTCGTGACCGCCTCGCCGGCGCGCTGGAATGGGTGACGGCATTGATCGCCCGCCCACTGTTAAAGGAAAGAATCATGATTGCGATGAGCCTGTCGAATCCCGACGACGAAACCCGCCGCGACCGCAATGCCAGCACTCCGGTCCGCCCCGCTCCAGCCCATCCGTTGCGCGGCGCGATGGCGCACGCCCCCCGGCCATGATGGGCCTCGTTGTCGGCAGCGTGGCCGCCGACAACGAATAACTGCCAGGGATTGCTAAAGTAAATCCATGCACACCGGCGCTCGCACCCTGCAGGATTTATTCCACGACCCGCGCTATGCCCACGCAGCGAAGCGGGGCAGTGCCACCCTGTTGGCCGTTCTGCTTGCCGGGATAATCTGGCTTGCACTGGCCCAGGGCGGCACGCGCCTCGACACACCGATGGGACAAGCGCTGGCAGGCTCGGGGGTGGCGGCACTGGCTACTGCCATAGGTGCACTGCCCGCCCTGTTTGTCCGCCACATCTCGCCGCGCTGGGAAGACATCATGCTCGGATTCGGCGCGGGCGTGATGGCCGCCGCCTCGTGTTTCTCACTGGTGATTCCGGGTGTTGCAGCGGGTGCCCACATTTTCGGCAGCAGGCCGGCAGGTGCATCGCTGGTAGCCGCCGGGCTGATTCTCGGCGCCCTGTTCCTGCTGCTGGCCGACAAGATGGTGCCGCATGAGCACCGGAACGCCGGCCGCCACGGTCCCGACTGGCTGCACCTGCGCAGCGTGTGGCTGATGGTGTTTGCCATCTGCCTGCACAACTTCCCCGAGGGCATGGCGATCGGCGTCGGTTTTTCCAGCGGCGACACGTCGGTGGGCATTCCGCTCGCCGCAGCCATCGCCATCCAGGACATCCCCGAAGGTCTGGTGGTGGCAGTCGCGCTGCGCACCGTGGCCTACACCCCCTGGCGAGCCGCCGCGGCAGGCGCGCTGTCGGGACTGGCCGAGCCGTTCGGCGCCGTCGTCAGCGTCGCGCTGACGACGGGCTTTGCCCCGCTCTACCCGGCCGGCCTCGGCTTTGCCGCCGGCGCGATGCTCTGGGTGGTGTCGCACGAAATTATTCCCGAAACCCATCGCAAAGGACACGAACAAGCTGCCACACTGGGCCTTATCGGCGGTTTTGTCGTCATGATGTTGCTGGACACTGCACTGGGATAACCCTCAAACCGAAAGGAGATCGACATGGCCAAAGCCGCACCTGCAAGCAAGCAGCCCTTCCTCACCGACATCAAGACTCTGCGCGCCCGTGCCCGCAAGCACATCGAGAACGGCGCCGTCACCGATGGCTACCAGGCTGATCGCGCCACCGTCGTCAAGCTGCTGAACGAAGCGCTGGCCACCGAACTGGTCTGCATCCTGCGCTACAAGCGGCATTTCTTCATGGCCAGCGGCATCAACGCCGACGCGGTGGCGCAGGAGTTCCTGCAGCATGCCACCGAAGAACAAGGCCACGCCGACCAGATCGCCACCCGTATCGTGCAACTGAAAGGTGAACCCGACTTCAACCCGGAAGGTCTGGCGATGCGCTCGCACGCCGAATACGTCGAGGGTGATTCACTCCTCGACATGATCAAGGAAGACCTGGTGGCCGAGCGCATCGCGATCGAGAGCTACGGAGAAATGATCCGTTATATCGGCGACAAGGACACCACCACGCGCCGCATGCTGGAAACCATCCTGGCAATGGAAGAGGAACACGCCGACGATCTGTCGAACCTGCTGGAAGATCTTGGCCGCTAGGCTCGCGCCAGGACGCGCACCTTGACCGCCAAACCGGCAGGGACGGGGCATGGCTTTGTTGCCTGCGGCCTCACACCTGGGTAGCGAATGCTGCTCAACGTAGTTTTTCGCGAAACGTCTCCTCCTCGAGCAGGTCGCGACTGGGCTTGAGCAGGTCTTGGAGCGACACGGTGCCGACCAGACGCATGCTCGCCAGGTCCTTGACCACCGGCAGACATCCTACTTCGAGCTGGGCCATGCGCCCTGCGGCAAGGCGTGCGGTCGCTCCGGGCAGAAGTACGTGTTCGGGATGAAGCGGGCTGAGCACATCCATGCACCGTGCCGCGGAGCATTCATGTTTGCGCAGCGTTGGGTAGTCGAGCATCCCCAGCACGCGTCCTTCGCGTGTCACGGGATAGACCCGATACAGCTCGTGGTCGCCGCAGTAGCGTGACAGGGCGTCCGCTACCGGCATGGCACCGTCAATGGCGATCGCCTCCGGGCTCATCAGGTCGCTCACGTGCTGTCGTTCCAGCGGATCGACGCCGTATTCGCGGAAGATGTGCAGGCCCCGACGTGCGATCTTCTCGGTCATGATCGAACGTCTCATCGTCAGCGTGGTCAAGCCGTAGGCTACGGCAGTGGTCAGCATCACTGGCAACAGCGCTTCGCTGTCGTGTGTGAGGCCGAATGCAAACATGATGGCGGTGAGCGGCGTGCCGAGCGTGCTGCCCAACACGCCTGCCATGCACACCAGCGCCCACAGGCTCGGCGACCCGCCCGGCAGAAAGGGCGCCAGCAGGGTACCCAGGCCGGCGCCCAGCATCAGCAATGGCGCAAGCACGCCGCCCGAGGTGCCCGAGCCGAGTGCAATGACCCAGATGATTGCCTTCACCGTGAGCAATGCAACGGCGGCTGTGACAAGCAAATGGCCGTTGAGCATATCGCCGATGACGTCATAACCCATGCCCAGCGCACGGGGTTCGAGATAGCCCCCCATCCCCACGATCAGACCACCGATCGCTGGCCACCACATCCAGTGCACGGGAAGCGCGTGGAAACAATCTTCGGCCTTGTAGAGCGACAGGGTCAGCAATGCGGCCAGCGCGCCGCACAATAGCCCCGCAATCACGCACGAGACGAATGCGACCGTCGTAACAGGCTCGGTGTGCAAGGGGAAAAGCGGGCCCGGCTCAAACACGAGCTTACGCATAAAACCAGCCACGGCGCAGGCAAGTGCCACCGGCAGCAAGCTGCGCGGGCGCAATTCGAACAGCAAGAGCTCGACAGCCAGAAGGAGCGCCGCGACAGGCGTGGCGAAGATGGCCGTCATGCCTGCGCATGCGCCGGCGACGAGCAGGGTTTTGCGTTCGGCGGCAGTGAGATGCAGGTATTGCGCGAGAAGAGACCCCAGCGACCCCCCTGTCATGATGATCGGCCCCTCGGCTCCGAACGGGCCGCCGCTGCCGATGGCGATTCCCGACGAGACCGGTTTGAGTATGGCCACTCTCGCCGACATCCGGCTCTTGCCGAACAGAATGGATTCCATGGCTTCCGGAATACCGTGGCCCCGGATCTTTTCGCTGCCGTAGCGCGCCATGAGGCCTACCAGCATCCCCCCCATCGCCGGCACGAGAATAACCCCCATCCCCAGCGCATTCTGCGCGGGCGAGGCATCGGCCAACGACAGGCGCTGGTAAAAAAACACGTTGGTGAAAAAATGGATCAGCGCCAGCAGCGCCGCCGCAGCGAGCGTGCTGACGACGCCGACGAGCAACGCAACGCCCGACACCGCCAGCAAGCGCCGGTCCACCGAATAGTCTCTCTTGGTGTGGGTCACGGGTGTTTCCTGAGTTTCATGCCGCCGCCTCCATCCCGGCGGATTCGGGCGACCCGATCGGGCTGCCGCGAGGTGCCAACGAGGAAGCGGGTCAAAGGGGGCCGGTGAGCCAGTCCGCACCTAGCCCGCGGACTGGCTCACCGGCGTCGCCGCCGGAGCCGTGGTTTCGTGAGCGGGATGCGCGTGATGGCCCAGCGCCAGCGCATAAATCCGCTGCAGATCGTCCTCGCTGATGTCGACGAAGGTATCGATCTGGCTCAACGCGTACACCAGGTCGCTATGCGGGATCATGGCTTTCTCTTGCGCACCCTGATGCGCCGGGTCGGGCGCCACGGCGACCGTCTTGCGGTGCCAGATCTGCGGATAGCGGCGCCAGGCGAACGGATAGTTGAACACCACCGCCACCACCAATATGACCAATGTATTGATGAGGATGGGCGCGAATACAAAACCATAACCCAGCGCATGCACGGTTTCGCCGCCCACGACGGCAGTCAGCGCAGTGGCGCCGCCGGGCGGATGCAGGCAGCGCAGGCTGTACATTGCGGCAATCGACAAGGCGACAGCTACCGACGCCGCCAGCATCGGTTCGTTGCCCAGCCAGTGCTGGCTGGCGACGCCGGCCAGCGCCGACACCACATGCCCGCCCAACACCGACCAGGGCTGCGACATCGCACCATGGGGAGCGGCAAACAGCAGCACGGCCGAGGACCCCATCGAACTCGCGACCAGTACGGCGACCTGACTGCCCAGCAGGAGATGACTGACCCACCACACCGCGAGGATGCCGAGCAGCCCGCCCGCAGCCGAGATCCAGTGCTCACGTTCCGAAACGGTATACGCAATTTTCATTGTCCCAGGGTCTCCGGTTCAAACATCGAGCATCAGTTTCAGCGGCTTGCGCATGCCGGCGATGCGGCAGGCCTGTTGGCCGTAACCATGCGGAAACAGCTCGTACAGCGCCTGCTTGGCGGCGCGCTTGTCTCCGCCCTGCTCAGCCAGATGCTGGATCACGCGGCGCGCCTCCGGCACGCTCTCGGTATCGCTGTGCCACGCGCGAATGAAATCGATCACCTGCCAGTGGGTCGGCGTCAGCATCAGGCCGTCTTCGATCGCCAGCAGCGGCGCCAGTGCGCGACTCCAATTGCCTGGATCAAGCAGATAGCCCTCGTTGTCGCGCTCGGGGATCAGGCTGTCCAGTTCGGCTCGGCGGTTCATGGCAGGCTCCTTCGTTTTTTTGTGACGAGCCTAGTTTAGGTATCTCTTATATATCAATCCAACGATAAATTTTGGTGTTTAATATCGAAAAAACCGATATTCAAATATGGACACCGAACTCGCCCGCACCTTCCTGACGGTGGCCGCCACCGGCAATTTCGTCGCCGCCGCCAGCCGCCTGCACGTCACGCAATCGACCGTGAGCGCACGCATCCACACGCTCGAGACCTCGCTGGGTGCGCGCCTGTTCCAGCGCGGGCGCAACGGCGCCGAGCTGACCGCATCGGGCAAACGCTTCCTGCGTCACGCCAAGAATCTGGTGCGGACCGTCGAACAGGCGCACCACGATGTCGGCCTGCCGCAGGGCTTTCACGACGTGCTGACGCTCTCGGGCCGGATCGCCCTGTGGGAAGGCTTCCTGCCGCACTGGGTGGCCTGGATGCGCGAGGCCGCGCCGGATGTGTCGCTGCGCCTGGAAATCGGCTTTGAGCCCGACATCATGCAGGGCCTGATCGAAGGCACGGTGGACATCGGCGTGATGTACACCCCCACTTCGCGTCCCGGACTGGTCGTGGAGTTGCTGTTCGATGAAACCCTGCTGCTGGTGACCAGCGACCTTGCGCGCGGCTGGCCCGACGCGGGCTACATCCACGTCGACTGGGGGCCGGAATTCCACGCCCAGTTCAGCGACCACCATCCCGACGCCCCGCCGCCCACGCTGGTTGCCAACATCGGCTGGCTGGGCGTGCAGCAACTCCTGGCCTACGGGGGCAGCGGCTATTTCCCGCATCGCCTGGTGCGGCGCTACCTCGAGGCCGGCCAGTTGTGGCACGTGCCGGACAGCCCGCAGTTCAGGCTGCCCGCCTACATGGTGTTCCCGCGCGACAGCGACAGCGGCACGCTCAAGAGCGCGCTGGATGGCTTGCGCACGCTGGCGGTGGAAGAACAAACGCGCGCCTGATCGGCGCGGGATCTGGTTTCAGGGTTTTCGCGCCACCAGGTCGATCAGCGCCGACATGCCGTGATGGTGGCTGCCCTCGCGGATGACCGATTCGTGTTCGGCCAGATGCAGAATCTCCCAGTCGCCGAACCAGTCGCGCAACAGCTCGACGGTATACATGTTGGCGGCATGGGGCGGCCCGCCGGTGCCGAACTCGACCTGCTTCGGCGTGTAGCCCTGCAACACCAGCAGCCCGCCCGGCTTGAGACAGCGGCGGATGCCTGCGGTGATGCGGTCGCGTTCGGGCGGCGGCGCGAACTGGATGAAGATGGCGGCCACCAGATCGTAGGCCGCTTCCGGCCAAGCCCAGTCGAGGATGTCGGCCTGCTCGATTTCCAGCGTCACGCCGCGCGCTGCCGCCAGCTTGCGCGCCTTCTCCAGCGCCACCGGCGACACGTCGACCGCATGCACCTTGGCGCCCTGCTCGGCCAGCCACACGCCGTTGCGGCCTTCGCCGTCGGCGATGGACAGCGCCTGCACCCCGGGCTTGATGCGGGCCGCCTGGCTTTCGAGAAAACGGTTGGGCGCGGTGCCGAAGATGTAGTCCTCGGTGGCATACCGCTCATCCCAGAAAGCTGAACTCATTCAGCCATTCTCATTTGGCGTTGAGATCGG
>JAJYXA010000398.1 GCA_021791235.1 Pseudomonadota bacterium | reverse complement strand
GAGCGGTTACGGGTGTTTGCGCCTTCGGCGGTGCGGTCGAACGCACGCTCTCCCACAAGATTTTTACGGCAATGGCACTATACCCTATGCCCCCTCACCATGACAAGGCAACTGGCTGCCTATCGGGCCGGCTTGAGGGAACCGGGGTAAAACAGGGTATCCAGAATTCAGTGTGGAAAGCGTAAGCGCCACGCTTCCTCGGTTGTCTGCCGGGTCGAAAAAAGCGGAATGGCCGGTTTCGACCCACAGCGGCCGGTCATCGCCTGTTCGCAGAATGTCCGATCAGCAGGGCGAAAGCTGCCACACAATTCCCGCTGGCCGGCCGACAATTCCGTGCCAATAGCAGAAATTCAAAAATCATGTATCAGCCAGCTTGGCTGCCGCTTGAAACGAGGCTAGGCGGCGAAGGTAATGTCCAAGAGGCCCCAGGAAGGAAACCGGGCGATACGTCGGCATCGAGGCCGAGCCCGGCACATCCCTTGTCTGCGGCAGAAAACGCACTAGACCCGGCATGCCATCACTCTTTGGTGATCACGTATATTGCAGCCACAACCACGATGATCATGAGCACCATGATCACCATGAGGACCGTCTCCAAACCGAACTCATACCCGAACAAGCCCTCTAGACTGATTGTTCGCACACTTTCAGATACCTGAATGGAGAACGATGTTGTCATGGTGTCGAATCCCGGAAAAAAACGAGCTCGGAGTCTCGCGCGAGTGAGGCGGCCAGGCAAACATCTGCCAACATCCGGCCCCCATTAGGTCGATGACCGCAAGCCTGGTCGGCGCATCGAGTTGCATGGCTGGTTCCCAGGCGCTGGCGTCGCGGCTGATGTATAGGCGGACCAGTCAGGCCGGGCCTCATTGCAGCGCGCGCCGGAAGCGCCAGAGGGACAAGCCGAACATCGCCGCCCCCAGCACCAGGATGCCCAGCACATCGTGCCAAACGTAGGTGAGCCCGTTACCCTTGAACAGTACCTGGTAGCCGAAGTCCATGAAGTAGCGCATGGGCGAGATCAGGCTCGCCCAGCGCATCCAGGGCGTCATGCTCTCCGGCGGCGTGAAGGCGCCGGAGAGGAACATCATGGGCATGAGGATCAAAAACAGCGTCATCATCGCCTGGGCCAGGTTGCGGGCGAAGACGGCGACCAGCAGGCCCAGGGAGGAGACGCAGGCGACATAGACGGTCATCACCGAATAGAAGAGCACCAGGCTGCCCCGGATCGGCGTGTGGAACACCCCCTGCACCACGCCGAACAGGGCGACGAAGGAGAGCAGCACGATGACCACGACGGTGGGAATGATCTTGGCGACGAACAACTCCACCGGCCGCAACGGACTCACCATGAGCTGCTCCAACGTCCCGTACACCTTTTCCCGCACCATGGCGGCGGCGGTGAGCAGCGTGGCCACCATGGTGGTGAGATTGAGCATCTCTAACAGGCTGGTGAACCAGGCGTTCTCGATATTGGGGTTGAAGGCCACCCGCTGGCGGGCGTCGATCTGGGGCAGGCGTCGCAAATCCCGCGCGGTCAGGCTCTGGCGCGCCATGAAGAGCGCCAGGTTCATCTCGGCAGCGATGCGGGCGATGTAGCTGGTCGCCATGATGGAGGTCTGGGTGATGGTGCCGTCGGCGATGACCTGGAAGCGGCCCGCGCCCTCGGCTACCGCGCGCTCGAAGTCGGGGGGGATGACCACGACGAGGCTGGCCGCCCCCGAGTCCAGCGCCCGCACCAGCTCCCGATCGCTTTGCACATGACCCACGACCTTGAAGTGGGGGGCGCGCATGCGGGAGACCAGTTCGCGGCTCGCCGCGCCGCGTGCGAGATCGTAGACCGCGACGGGATAGTCGGCGACCTCGATGCGCACCGCATGCCCGGCCAGGTAGATCGCCCCGGAGAAGGCCCAGCCGAGGATGAACAGGATCGGCCAGTCGCGCAGCAGTTGGCGGAACTCCTTCTTCACCATCGAAAAGAGCCTGCCCCACATCAGCCTATCCTCTTCCTGAACAAGGCCCAGGCCAGGGCGTACACGACCAGCGTATAGACGGCCAGGGCCAGCAGGTCGGGCCAGAAAAAGTCGAAGCCCAGACCCTTGAGATAGACGCCGCGCACCATGCCCATGAAATAGGTGGCGGGGATCAAGTGGGCGATAAACTGGCCCTGCGGGTCCATGCTCGCCACCGGGCTGATGAAGCCCGAGTAGTTGAAGGCCGGGGTCATGGTGGCGAGGAAGGTGATGAGCATGGCGGCGAGCTGGGTGCGCATGAGCACCGAGAACATGACGCCGATGCCGATGGTGCAGGCCGAGTAGAGCAGGGCCCCGGCGGAGAGCACCCAGAAGCTGCCGATGAAGCGCACCTGGAACAGCCAGATGCTCATGGCGTAGATGATGAGGTAGTCGAGGAAGGCCACGGCGATGTAGGGCAGCGCCTTGCCGAGCAGGATCTCCCAGCGCGCCGCCGGCGAGGCGTAGAGGTTGAAGATGGTGCCGGCTTCCTTCTCCCGCACCACCACCAAGGCACCCAGGATGGCGGGGAACATCATGAGGATGAGCACGATCATGCCGGGCACGATCATGTTGATGCTCTCCAGCGTGGGGTTGTACCAGACCGCGACATTCATTTCGAGCGGCTGGGCCAGTGCACCGGGCCGACCCAGGCGGCCGGCGTAGTCGGCGAGCAGGCGCTGGTTGTACTGGGCGCCGATGGCCGTGACGTAGGCGACGATGACCCCGGCGCGGGCGGGAAAGGAGCCGTCCACCGTCACGCCCACCGCCACCGGGCGGTTGCCGGCCAAGTCCCGGCCGAAGCCGGGCGGGATGTCGATGAGCACCCGCGCGCGTCCCGAGCGCAGCCACTGTTCCGCCTCGCTTTCCTCGGGCAGGCCGAGGAAGTCGAAGTACTCGGAATGGACGAAGCCGTCGATGTAGGCGCGGCTCGCGGGCGAGCGGTCGTGGTCGATGAAGGCCACGGGCAGGTGTTTGACGTCGAGCGAGAGCCCATAGCCGAACAGCAGCAGGAGCACCACCGGCACCACGAAGGCCATGCCCAGATAGACCGGATCGCGCAGCAGCTCGCGGGTCTCCTTGCGCACGATGGCCAGGGTTCGCTCAAACATGGCTGTGCTCAAGCATGGTTGTTGCCCATGAAGCTCACGAATGCCTCCTCCATGGTGAGTCCCTGCCGCCCGACCTTCGCCTCGATTCCCCCTGCGGCGAGGAGTTGGCGCGCTCGTTCCATGTCCGCCTCGGATTCCGCGCTCTGCCACTGGATGCGCCGGCCGTAGAGCATGGCGCCGGGGAAGACCGGCTTGAGCATCGAGAAAGCCTCGGCGAACGCCCGCGCGCGCACGGCGACGACCGGCCCGCTTTTGGCCTCGGCCGCGCCTCTCAGCTGCGCGGGACCACCCGTCGCCACCAGCCGGCCGTTTTGCATCAGCCCCAGGCGGTCGCAGTGCTCGGCCTCATCCATGTAATGGGTGGACACAAGGAAGGTGACTCCCTGTTCCTGGGCAAGCAGATGTACGATGTCCCAGAACTGGCGGCGCGCCACCGGGTCCACCCCCGAGGTGGGTTCGTCCAGGAACAGCAGCGGCGGACCGTGCAGCAGCGCGCAGGCGAGCGCCAGGCGCTGGCGCAGTCCCAGCGGCAGCGAACCCGTGAGCCGGTCGCGGTAAGGCGCCAGTCCGAGGCTCTCGAGCAGCCGCGCCGCCCGGCGCTCGCGCTCGGCGCGAGAAAGCCCGTACAGACCGGCGTAAAGCTCGACGTTCTCCCCCACCCGCAGATCCCGGTACAGGGAGAAGCGCTGCGCCATATAGCCGATGCGCTCCGCCAGCTTCCCGCGCTCGCGCCTCACATCGAGGCCCGCCACCCGCGCCTCGCCGCTGTTTGCCGGCTGCAGGCCGCACAGCATGCGCATGAGCGTGGTCTTGCCGGCGCCGTTGGGGCCGAGCAGGCCGAATATCTCCCCGGCGCGCACCTCGATATTCACGGCGTCCACCGCCACGAAGTCGCCGAAGCGGCAGGTCAATCCCTCGACCTGCACCATGGACCGCGCGGCTTGCCGATCCACTTCCGTCTCCAGGCGTGCGGCGACCTCGGGGGACGGATCGCCCCCCGCCGCCACGAGGCGATGCACGAACACATCTTCCAGGCCCGGCGCGATCTCGTGCATCGTGGCCTCGGGGAGGCCCGCCGTCTGCAATCGCTGCGCGAGTTCCGGCCCTTGATCCTTGAGCAGCACATGCACCTCGGCGCCGAACAGCGCCACCGACTCCGCCCCCGGCCAGCCGCGCAGCGCGGCGAGGATGGCGCGGGGCGCGGCGCCCTGCACGGCCACGAGCCTGCCGGGCAGGCCCGCTGTCAGCTTCTCTGGCGCGCCCTCGGCGATGACCGCGCCTTCGTGCATGAGCGCCACCCGGTGGCAACGCTCGGCCTCGTCCATGTAGGCGGTGGTGAGCAGCACGGTCACCCCGCGCGTGGCCACCAGCTCGTGGACGATGGTCCAGAAGTCGCGCCGCGAGATCGGGTCGACGCCGGTGGTGGGCTCGTCCAGCAGCAGGATGTCGGGCAGGTGAATGAGGGTGCAGATGAGCGCGAGCTTCTGGCGCATGCCGCCCGAAAGCTTGCCCGCCGGTCGGTCGAGGAACGGCGCCAGCCGCGTCATGGCCAGCAGGCGCTCACGGTTCACGCGGTACTGAGCCTCGGGCACCTGGCGCAGCGCGCGGAAGAACTCGATGTTCTCTTCCACCGAGAGGCTGTCGTAGAGATTGAGCCCCAGCCCCTGCGGCATGTAACCGATGAGGGGCTTCACCGCCTCGGGATCGGCCAGCACGTCGATGCCGGCGACGACTGCCTTGCCGCCGTCGGCCGAGAGCACGCCGGCCAGGATCTGCATCACGCTGGTCTTGCCGGCGCCGTCCGGGCCGATCAGGCCGTAAACCCGGCCCCGATGCACCTCGAAGGAAACATCCTCGACGGCATGAACCCGCCCGCGCTGGTAGCGTTTGTGCAGCCCCTCCACGCGGATGATTGGTTTCTGGCCTTCGGCGCTACGCATCGCCTCTGAGGCGGAGACGTCGGGCGCTGTTGCAGGCATCGCCATGGGTCACCGCCCCGCGGACGAAGGGGCGGCGTCCAGGAACACGCGCCCGTCGGCGGGCATGCCGGGTTTCAGGACGCCGCCCGGGTTGTCGAGCAGGGAGAGTTCCACCGCGAACACCAGCTTCACCCGCTCTTCCCTGGTCTCCACGTTTTTCGGAGTGAACTCGGCCTGGCTCGCCACCTTGCTCACCCGCGCCGCGAAAACCCGCCCCGGGTAAGCATTCACCCCTACCTCGGCGCGCTGGTTGAGGGCGATCCTGCCGATTTGTGGTTCCGGGACGTAGATCTTGAGATACAGCTTGTCGAGTTCAGTCAGGGTAAACAGCGGCGCGCCCGGGTTCACCCGTTCCCCCAATTCCACGGTGCGGGTGAGCACGGTGCCATCGATGGGACTCCTGATGGCGAGGTCGGCCACCAGGCTGCTCAGCTCGGCGGCCTGTGCCTCCGCCTGTTTCGCCTGGTGGGCGAGGCCCTCGCGCTCGGCCCGCATCACCGCCAGATGACTATCTCCCAGGCGGGCCAGGGCCAACTGCTTCTCGGCTCCGGTCAGGGCCGCCTCGTCCTCGGCGAGGCCATTCTTCTCGGCCACCGCTTTCAGTTCCGCCGACTCCGCGGCCTGAGGGGAAAGAAAATGGCGGGCGACCAGTTCCTTGGCCCGATCGGCATCCCGCCTTGCCTGTTCGGCGTTCGCCCGGCTTCGCTCCAGTCGCGCGCGGGCTTCCGCCAAGGCGGCTTGGGCCTGCCCAACCTGCAAATCCACCTGATGCGCCGTCATCACCAACTGCGCGTCGGCCGCCTGCAAGCGGCGCGCGACGGCGGCAACGGCTTCCCGCGCCGCGTCCTCTCGCGCCCGCAAGGCCGGGTCGTCGAGCACCAGCAGCAATTGATCTGCCGCGACCTGCCGACCCTCGTCGATCTTGATCTCGCTCACCCTTCCCTGGGACTTGGGGGTGATGACGGTGAGGCGGCCCTCGATGCGGCCGCTGGCCTGGATCGCATCTTCCGCCGGGGGCGGCTGTCGCAGCCACCACCACCCGACGGCGAGGGCGGCGACGGCGGCCACGGCCAGGATGGCTAGCAGTGGTCTTGACGGTAGCTTCATGTCCGCTTTCCTTTTCTTATTCTCGGCGTTCGCCTGCCGTGCGCTTCAGCCGCAGGCGCGCCACCCCCTGCTCCACCAAAGTATAGACCGCCGGCACCACCACCAAGGTGGGCAGGGGCGAACGCAAACCAAGGCGCCTTCATCGTTGGTCTCCTTCATCGAGCATTTGTGCGAGCAGCCCGCACACGTGTTGCGCGAGACGCTCCGGACGGTCGTGAGTGGCGCGCCATCCCGGGAAGAAGCGGCGCAGTGGCGCTGTTTCCAGATGAAACAGCACCAGCGCGGAGATGGATACGGCCAGCAGATGGGGGTCTTGTTTCGGCGCAAGTTGTTTCGACAACCCCATCAAGGCGCGGAAGGGCTCCGCGAAGACTTCCTGGGCGAGAAGTTTCAGCCGCACCTCATCGCCGTCGAGGCGCTCGCGCTGCAGCAGCGCGAGTAGATCAGGGTCGCGCGCCATCGCCTCGGCCAGGGTGGTGACGAAACGATCGAGCCGCGCGAGCGGCGTGCCCTGGCCGGTCAGCGCCGCGGTCAGCGCCGCCGACTTGTCGGTGAACGCATGCGCCATCGCCGCCAGGTACAGGCTCTGCTTGTCTGGGAAGTGGTGGTACAAAGCGGCGGCGCGCACCCCGACGGCAGCCGCGATGTCCCGCATGGAAACCCCGTGAAATCCAGCTGTTGCGAAGAGCGGAATCGACCGTTCCAGTATCTCTTCGCGCGTATTTTTTAAAACTTGCTTCGCCATTGAAAATCGCCTATAAACACGAGAGAAGTGGTGCTTAACGATCGTTCATTAAACGCCGCTTCTCGTCCCTGTGCAACTCCCGGATTTCACCAATCATTTGTTATAGGAAGGATGACCATGAACGAGACAAGCAACGAGGTAGTGTCCAGCGGTGATCAACGCCTGGCGACCGCCCCCAAACAAGGCCGCTCTTGCATGATCGCCGAAGCGGCCTATTACCGCGCCGAGCGTAGAGGATTCCAGGGCGGCGATCCGGTGGCGGATTGGCTGGAGGCGGAGGTTGAAATCGAAGCCATGCTGCGGAGCTCCGCCGAGCCCGGCAAGGAAAAGACTGCGAAGGAAGCATTCCAGGAAAAGCTCGAAACGCAGCTCAGGGAATGGGACAAGAAAATTGACGGCCTGAAGGGGAAGGCGAAGAAGGCGAAGGCCGATCTCCGCCACGACATCGAGGCGCAGATGGAAGCCCTTCGGGCGAAACGTGCGGCGGCCCAGGACAAGCTGCAGGAGTTGCGCCAGCGCGGCGATAGCGCCTGGGAAGATCTGAAGGAGGGCGCGGAAAAGACTTGGGACGAAATGCGCAAGGCGATCGACAATATTGTGGATCGCCTCAAATGACAGGGGCACTACGGCACGCCAATACCCGTGCTTTGTTGCAAAGATTAAGAACCGTTAACGGCAACTCTGGAGGAATTTTGACAGACAGCTCCTTGAATCAAGCCTGTCCGTCGTGCTTACTGTTCTTAACGACGGCTTTGGCCGAGAAACGGCCCTTCAAAGTGCATTGGCTGAGTGACCGCTCCTGGCACATTCCGGACGGCTGCCCGCCCCATCAATCGCCACGCCATGGGATTGCCGGCATGCAGCTTCGCCTGGCTGCCCCTTGCTTTTTCTTGTCGGCCATCCCCTAATAATGAGGCGGTTTCTCGTTCGGGGCATTGCCTGAAGTCACGGTTTCAGAGAGCGCCCGGATGTGTTTGATGAGCCCTTCACAAAGCGCCTCCAGCTGGTCTATCCTTTTTTGCTGCCGGTAGACCGCCTTGTTCAACTCCTCGACAGCATCTTCCTGCTGGGTGAGTTTGATTTCAATATCGACTAAACGATCCTCGGTCATGAGTTCGGGTTTCTCCAC
>JAJYXA010000289.1 GCA_021791235.1 Pseudomonadota bacterium | reverse complement strand
AGTCCTTCCACGACGAGACCCTGCCCAAGGAATCGGCCAAGGTCGCGCACTTCTGCTCGATGTGCGGCCCGCACTTCTGCTCGATGAAGATCACCCAGGACGTGCGCGAGTACGCGGCGAAGGAAGGGCTCACCGAAGCCGCCGCGCTGGCCAAGGGTATGGAAGTGAAGGCGGTGGAGTTCGTGAAGCAGGGCGCCGAGGTTTATCGCAAGGTCTGACTGTCATAAGCACAGTCCAACCTTTCTTGCTACGAAGCCCTGAGTCATAATGAGTGCGATGGCAAACCTTGAAATCAATTTGGAAGAGGAATTTCAGCATCTTCCACAAGCTCCAATTGTGGAGGCAGTGATTGATATTCGGGCGCGTTCGACTGCCTCGTTTAACGAGGAGTCACTAAGACCGCAGGTAGAAGCTGCGCTCACTGGCTATCAGTTTCTGGATTCTCATCAAGAGCTTCAGCATGAAATCAAGCTGGAAGACGGACAAGCTTCAAGCCAGATTATTCGTTTCGACTGGAAAGGATTGCGCTTTCAATCGGACGATAAGAAGCATATCGCACAATTCAATCGTGATGGATTTGTTTTCAGTCGGCTAGAGCCTTACCAGGATTGGCCACAGTTGCACAGCGAAGCAATGAAGCTCTGGCAGGTTTATCTTGAGCTTGCCAAGCCGGTAGCAATCGACAGGCTGGGTTTGCGTTTTATCAATCGAATTCGGCTACCAATTGGTGAGTTCCAGTTTGAAGACTATTTAAAATCAGCACCCCAGCCCCCACAAGGGCTGGATTTGCCGTTTGCCGGTTTTATGCATCAAGATACATTTATGGTGCCTAACCAACCATATGCCATTAATATTGTGAAGACGATACAACCCCCTGCGGTTGCTGAACGTTCAGGAGCGGCTTTGATTCTGGATATCGACGTGCTGACCGCTCAAGGATATGAGTTAGATGATGGGGCGGAATTAAGGCGGCATTTATTGGAAATGCGGTGGCTAAAAAACAAGGCATTCTTTGGCAGTATCGCTGACAAGACCTGGGCATTATTCAAATGAGTATAAGGATCGAAAAATGTCAACAATGACTATTTCTCAATTTGGCGCACTGTCTTCACGTGGTGCAAGTGCGACGGCCGAGTTTATCGCTAAGCAAGCTCAGGAACGACGCCAAAAATGGCTAAGCAGCTATACGTTTGGGCAGCAACTGAGTGTGTCTGTCAAAGAGCTCCACCAAATTTACCAGGAATGTAGCCAGACAAACTGGGATGGCTATGAAGCTATGCCAGTTGCAGTCGAGACATATGAATTGGCTTATCGGTTTTTGGAAGCATTGCCATTAGGTACGTCTGCCCCGGCTCTCGGTGCAGAGCCTGACGGACATATTGCTTTCGAGTGGTTTCAATCCCCGCGCAGAATGCTGTCTGTCAGTATCAGCCCGGAGGGCGACCTCCATTACGCGGCGTTGTTGGGCAGTAGCACACACTATGGAACTGAGCCATTTTACGGAGAAGCACCTGGAACGATCCTGGATATTATCCGTCGCATCTCGGCCGCATGAACGTTCAAACCCCAGTTGTCGCCGACGAGCAACTGGCGCGGTTTATCCTTTTTAGCAAATGGTTTCGGTCCGATGCAACGGTCAGGCCCGAAGCGTTTATGCCTCACCCTCATGTGGACCTTTCGGTTACCCGTCACCAATCACTTTCTGAACACGAGATTTGGGCAATAGGCCAAGGCGTTGCCGGTGTTCGAGGGGCGACTCTTTACGGGCGCGCGGATATTCGCGCAGCCGATGTCTTGCGACAATCGCTTAACGTAAAGTCGGCGCCCGTTCAAAATAACCCGAACCACGCAAATATCATCGGGTGGCCTGAGCAGAAACCAGCACAGAAGATCATTGCCTTGCAGTTGGCTGCCGTTGCCAAGTATCGCGGCAGACCTTGAGCAAACCTCTACGATAAGGCGAGCCGCCCCTGCAGCGAAGCATCGTTCAGCGGGCGGACCCGCGCGAAATCGAGCAATTCTCCAAGACGCACGCCTTTGCCGCGCCAGTCGCGAAACAGCGTTTCCCCCAACAGAACGTAATACCACGGCAATCCATCCCGCTGCTCGGGCGGCAGACCATTGATGCGCTCGCACCAGGCTGTAGCCGATTTCAGTTTGCGTTGCACATTGGGATGCGTGGTTTGCTGTTGCGCTTTGGTTTCAACCAGGTAGATAGCAGCCTCCGTGCGTACCAGAAAATCTGGCGAGTAAAACGCGGGCAGGCCGTCTTCCTTCACGTAGCGCAGGCGGGCGAAGGTGTGGCGGTTTTCGCTGATTTTGCAGAATGCCTGTATTCCCGCATCCGTCTGCGCCCATTCCATGAAAGCGCGTTCCAGCCCGCCGTTGCGGGTGGGAAAGGCCAGCCGTTCGTAAATGCATTTGATGACAGGCAAGGAACTGCTCTCGCGCATCATCAGCTTCGGCACTTCGGACAGGCGGCGGTGCAGTACTTCGGTATGCCCAGTCACATGCGGCGCTTCGGATTCAAGCAACGCAACCGCGAACACCTTGGTGATGTGATCGACCACTGGCTGCAGCAACAGCACGCGCCAGTTCTCGCCGTCCATCGGGTTGAACGCGCTGCCGAATAACTGCGTCCAGATGTAGTCGTCGAGCGCGCCGGTGAGGTCGGCTGTATTGACCTGCAAATACGGGTTGGCGAGATGCGAAGCGATCCTGTTGCCTTTCGGCAGCGGCTGACTCAGCGCCTGACTGATGCGCCGCGTCAGCCGCGCCAGAAAATCGTTGTAGCCGGAGACGTTCATGATTGCGCCGTCCACGCGGTAGTCGCCGAACAGCGTATTGCTTTGCAGGTCCTGCGAGACGAAGACGTCGCCCCGCCCCAGCATGGCGGTGAGCTGTTCCGGACTCATGGCCGTGAAGGCCGGCAGCTTGGTCACATCCAGCGCGGCGTGATCCATGGTTTCGTCGGCTTCGCGCAGGATGAAGGGAATGGCGAAATCGAAGGACTCGTAGCCTTCGCGCAGCTCCGCCGCGATCACGTCCCCCGTGCTGCTGATGCTGTCGCTGTCCTCGGTGGATTCACCGGCCAGCCCCTCGCTAATCAGATCGTCGTAAAACGACTGGAACGCCGGGTGTTCGACGATGGACAGTACGTCGATCAGGCTGCCCGGTTCCTGTCCGTTTCTCAGGCGCTCGCGGTTGTCACGCTTGATGTCGTCGTATTCCGGGTCGCGCCACATCAGGCGCAGCCCGCGCCCGATAGTTTGCTCCAGCAGAATTTGCGCCTGGCTTGAACGCAGCGGCACGATGACGCAGATGTTGTTCACGTCGAAGCCTTCGCGCAGCATCAGCACGCTCACAATCATGCGCGGCGTGGCGTGTTTGTCCACGTTGAACAATCGCTCGCGCACCGGCGCCCAGTCCTTTTCGCCCAGTTCGGCTTTTTTCCCCGAGTCGATGGTCATCACCTCGTCGTCGCCCAGCCCTTCCTGCTGCAAAAACGCGGCGACCAGCGGCGACACCGTGGTGTCCTCGCACACCACCAGCATCTTGGGATGGCGTAACGGATCAAGTTTGGCGAAATCCGTTTCCAGCTTCTTCAGCTTGGACAGCCCCGCGCGCAGCATTACGCGCTGGCCTTCGCTCAATATGGCGTTGCCATCCTCATCGCGTTCGGCCTTGAACTCCAGCGGCAGCGCGCCGATTTCGCGGCGCCGATCCAGCACCAAGGATTTCACCAGCCCGGCGCGCATCGCGCTCTTCAAATCAAAGTCAGTGATGATGTGCGGAAAGTAAAGTTTGCGTTTGTTCTTGCCGCTTCCCACGTCGTTGTAAGGTGTGGCGGAAAAGTCCATCTGCACGAAGCGACGGCCTTTGCTTTTGGCGATGCGCGACAGGCTCTTCTGCCATTCAACCTCGGTGGTTTCGCCTTCGCGCTTGAACTCGTGAATGTGGTGCGCCTCATCGTTGAACACCATCAGCTCGGGAAGACCAGTCAGAAACTCCAGCACATTGCCGCGCGCGTAGCGGCGGTCGAGCACGTCCAGACTATTGCCGGTGGCACGCCCCGGCGTCAGCGGCAGCACGGTGTCGATCACCTGCTTTGGCTCCGGCGGCGCGCCGGGGCTGAGCATGTCTTCATCGGACTCCGCCTCGTCGCCATCCGCCAGCAAGTGCCAGTTGGCCATCGCGATCATGCCGTTTCCGGTCGCTTTCAGGCCGATCTCGTCCTTGGCGCAGACATTGCCACGCACAAAGCCGAACACTTGCTCGCGATGCGAATCCGGGATGAACAGGTCGGCAAACTGCGCCACGTCCGAGGTGGCAAAATCGCGCACGCCGCCCATGAGCTTGCCGCAAAACGCATCCAGCAGCCGCTCGTACACAATCAAACCGGGGGCGACGATCAGAAACTGCCGGGTGAAGCGCGGATCGTCCACGCCCTCGCTCAGCGCGGCGGTTTTGTTGTGCAACTGCCAAAAGCAGTGCCTGAAGCACCCAGGTCTTGCCCGTGCCGGTCGCCATCTTCAGGCAGTATTTCGGATGCGCGTGCTTCGCCTGCGCCACCTCGGTCATGCGGCTGCCGGCCAGCAGGGCATCCGGCGCGGCGTGTTGATACAGCTCCAGCAGCGTGGCTGCCCCCAGCACTTCATGCGCCACGATGGCATTCAAAACCGCCTGCTTCTGCCCGGCGTGGAAGTTCAGCCAACCGCGCGCCGCCACCATATCCTCGCCGAACCACCATTTCAGCAGTTCCGCCGTCGTGGGCGTGACGAGATCCAGGATTTCGGCCGCGTCGGATTCCAGGCCAAGGCATAGCGCGTTGGTTTTGGCGGTCAGCCCGGAGGACAGCGCCAGTTGACCGTTGACTTCAGGCATGAATGGCTTCCCGTGGCTTGTCGTTGATAAACAATTTGTTTATGATTAAGGCATGATTCGCAGCTTCGCCGACAAAGAAACGGAATCGCTGTTTACGACAGGACGGTCGCGGCGATTGCCGCAAAGCATTGTGCGCCGGGCGATGACGCGCCTGTATCAATTGCACTTTGCCAAGCGCATCGAGGATTTGCGGGAGCCGCCTTCGAACCGCCTCGAAACCCTGAAAGGCGACCGCAGCGGGCAATGGAGCATTCGCATCAACGACCAATGGCGCGTGTGTTTCCGCTTTGAAGGCAGCGACGCCTTCGACGCGGAAATCGCCGACTATCACTGAGGAGCACCGATCATGAGCAATCCAACCGCGAACAATCCGATTAATGGGATGCCGCCCATTCATCCGGGTGAACTTCTGGCGGAAATCCTGGACGACCGCAAGATGAGCCAGGCCGAGTTCGCCCGTCTCATCGGCGTTTCGCCGATGCGCATCTCGCATGTCGTTCGTGGAGAGCGTCCGGTGACGGCAGACCTTGCGCTGCGTTTCGGTCGTGCGTTCGGCCAGTCTCCGCAGATGTGGTCGAACTGGCAGGCGGACTACGACCTCAAAATCGCGCAAAGCCACCTCGGTAAGGACTTGAATAAAATCCCCCGGCTGGCGGCCTGACGCCCGGTTCACGTGTCCGCCTCCACCGTCGTCACCACTTCCGCCTCGAAGCCGAACACATCCACCGCCCGCACGCATACCCGGCGTGCGCCGGGTTTGGCCGGCACGGTCAGCGCCGCTTGTGTCACCACCCGCAGCGGGTCGCCGTCGTTGGCCGTGTTGCCCCGGTAGTCCTGCCACACCGAGCGGAACACGTGGCCGTCGTAATCCGGGTCAACCGCCCAGTATTCGATCAGCGCCAGCGGCTCCGCGTTGATGATGCCTTGCAGCTTCGCCCGGTTGGCCTCGTCCAGATTGATTGCCTCGGGCGACAGCAGCACGTAGTTTTTGAGCTTCACCGTCAGTGTTTCGCTATCGCTGCCGGGCTGGCGTGTGACGGGATGGATCGTCAGATATTGCAGCGACGAAAACCGCACCGACCCGCGCAACTTCTCCAGCCCGCCCTTCTTCTTCAGCCGGTCCATCAGGTCGGGCGGAATCACCAGCACCTCCAGCCGGTCGTCGTTCCGCGCTGTGATGTCCTGCCCGATGTCGGGCGCGAAATTCCATCCCAGCACCACCACGCGATCCCAGCCGCCCAACAGGTTGTCGCGTAGCGCAACCGCTTTTTTCAGCGTCGCCGTGCCGGTCAGCTTGTTCGGCGAATCGGCCAGCACCAGCGTCTTGCTGCCGCCCGCGGTAACGTGGCCGAGGTTGCGTTGCGGGCTGTCCTCCGGCGGCAGGGGCAATGCGCCGTACAGCGACAGCACGATCTGCGACAGATCGCCGATGCGGAAATCGCGCCCCAGCGAGGCCTTCGCGGCTTCCACCTGATAGTCGCCGATGGCCTGATACAGGAAGGGCTTGGCATCCTGGTCGATCAGCCGCTTGCGCATGATCATGCAGGCGGGCTTGCCGAGATCGCTGGTGATCCAGCGGCGGCCGAGTTTTTCCGCGACGGCGGCGGTGGTGCCGGAGCCGCCGTTGAAGTCGGCGACCAGGCCGTCTTCGGGGCAGGAGGCACGGATGATGCGGTCGAGGAGTTTCTCGGGTTTCTGAGTCTGGAAGTTCAGATATTCAGGCAGGGCGTAAAAGACCTGGCCAATATTGTTCTCTTTACGATCAATCCATGTCCACACATCATCGGCTTTTCGCCCCTCGTCGGCGTAGTACCTAGTCGCATTGTCATTACCTGACATCCGATATTTTCTGCCGTTCTCATCTGTGTGGGGATATATGGATTCGTCTTTCACCAGGAGTCTGATGGGTTCAAAGTAATTTCCTTTTGTTTTCGCATAAAAAAGGATCTTGTCGTGTTTTTTGGCAAAGCCGTTTAGTGGGCCAGTGCCCGCTTGGTAGTGCCATACAACCTTATTTCGGAAGCTATCTTTCCCAAACACTTCGTCCATCACCAGCTTCACGTAATGCCCGACATGCCAGTCCAGATGCACGTAGATCGACCCCGTGTCGGCCAGCAGTTCGCGCATCAGGATCAGGCGCGGCGTGATCATCGCCAGATACGAGGCAGTGCCATCGCTCCAGGTGTCGGAGTAGGCGAACTGTTCGATCACCGTGGGCTTCTGTTCCAGCTCGACGCCGGGCAGGGTGACTTTGGTGCGGTAGTCGGCCTTGGAGTCGAACGGCGGGTCGATGTAGATCAGGTCGACCTTGCCGCGCAGCGAGGGCGTGGTGTCGTCGCCTGCCAACAGCGCGGCCATCGCGAGCAGGTTGTCGCCGTAGATCAGGCGGTTGGTCCACGGCGCTTCAGGTGCCGCACTCAGTCCTGGCTGCACCGGGTCGATCAGCGTGCTTTGCGTGGGGCTGAACACGCCTTCACGTTGGGCTTGCCGATTTTGGTTGGTGATCCAGTCGTGAGCCGTCGTATCTTTCGCGGGCAATACGATTTCGCGCGTTTGCAGTTGCACGCGGTGGCGGCTTTCGATGCTTTCGAGGATTTTTTCGGCTTGCTTGCGCCCGTTGGCGACGATTTCGGGCAGTTGTTCGAGCAGGGACTTGGGCATTGTTGTGTTGTGTGTCCTGTCGCCGGGGCGATTGAACAGAAAATTCAATTAAAAATTGAACAAATAGTACAACACGTAGTTTAACTATCGCGCCACCGGAATTTAACTTCCGGGGCATGGACGAAAAAACCGAATTTGCCGAAAGACTGCGGAATGCAATGGTGGCCGCAGGCTACGAGGCGCGGCCAGGGGTTTTGGAGAAGGGGTTCAACAGCCACTACTGGGGTCGCTCGGTGACGTTTCAGGCTGTTTCCCGCTGGCTACGCGGTGAGGCGATTCCGTCGCAGGAGAAATTGCAGGCCCTGGCGGAATGGCTGAATGTGGAGCCGCATGTGCTGCGCTATGGCGATCACGTTGCCCAGCGGGTGCGCGCCAAACAAAAACGCTGGGACGAAGGCGTCGGCTATCAGGAGCGCGAGGTATTCGAAGCCTTCCTCAAGTTGCCGGTGGCGCAGCGCAAGGTGGTGCGCGAGGTGATTCTGGCGTTTGTGAAGGCGGATGCGGCGGAGTGAAGCGATTCGGCGCCAACGGCTGTCTGC
>JAJYXA010000120.1 GCA_021791235.1 Pseudomonadota bacterium | reverse complement strand
GCGGGGAAGCAGACGAAATCGCAGCTGAGCGGGACAGGCTGGCAGCGCAACTCGAGAGCAGCCAGTCCGTGATCAGGCAGCAGCAGGATCTGATCGCAAGCATGCGCAACAGCCAAGCCGATCTGACGGAATCCCTGCGGGAAGTCCGAGAACGGCTGGAGGCTGCCGAGCAGGCCATGAAAGCCAGGCCGGCCAAGACATTCAAGGTGCCGGACCTGCCAAGCCGCCGCCAGATAATAGTCACCGCCATGAGTCAGGAGGAGACCTGGCAGGGCGAGCCACGCGAATTCAACGTGCCGAAGCTCAAGCAGCAGGCCGACCTTGCCAAGAAATTCGCCACCGAGATCAAACAAGCCCGTTCACGGCTGGCCAGCCTGGTGCAGATCACCTCCGGTGAAAAGCTGCTCGAACAGTCAAAGGCGAACGCCTCATGGGGCGGGTACAACATGTTCAAGTCGCCGCTCACCTCCCCTGCCGAAAAAGCCCTGCTCGAGGAGGCCTGCGTAGTGATGAGCCGCCTCGAAAGGGATGTGGAACGCGCCGGAAGCGAATTGGACAAGCTCCACAAGCTGCGCGAGGAGGAAGACAAAGCCCGCCGCCGCGCCGCGCTGGCGGCGCTCAACGCCGCCCTGTTCAGCCATCTCGACCGGCGCGGCGAAGTGCTGTTCATCGCCGCGGTCAACGGCAGCCGGGGATGGGTGGGATCGGGGTGGGACGATCTCATGGAGGGCGCCAAAGGCAACTGGTCAAGCTGGAAGTCGGCGTCTGAATCGTTTCGGGATGCCCTACGCGCGGCAAAGGAAACCGCCGTCGATCGCGTGGCAAGTGGCATGAAGGACAGCGGGAAGAGCGCTGAGGAACTGGCGAACGAGGTCGCCGAGAAGTATCGCCACCCCGACACCCGGGAGAAGCACGGCGAGCTGGCCGACAAAGTCACCGCATTCCTCGTTTCCGAACAACTGGCGGGCAGCAGTAAATGAGCCATCAACCACTGAACCGGGGCGTGTTGCGCAAGGTGGACCGACACCACCTGGCCTTCTACCGAGGCTACCTGCAGGAACTGGACATCGAGGATCTGGCTCGCCGCTATCTGGGCGAGGAAGTCGGCCTCCACGAAGCGAAGGAAACCCTGGCATGGGTCAAGGGCGAATTGACGCGCACCGCCCGCCTCCACAAGCGCTTCGACTACGCCCGCCTCCTCAGCATCGTCATCCCCAAGCGCAAGAACGCCAGGACAGAACGCTTCCCCACCCTGGAAGAATTCCGCGAGGAACGCGATCCCCACGAGTTCTACGGGGAAAACGAACTCATGGAGATGTACCAGGAAGCCTACCCGGAGGCTTTCAGCGTCTCATTGAAGGACGTTGCGAAGCAGGAGCAGAAAAAGCGCCTGATGCGCGCCCAGCTGGACGCGATCACATGGGCTGAAAACAACCTGGTCGCCACGCCGAGGCCCACGGACAGCGTCGCCGAGTGGTTCAACACCGACAAGGCGACGGCGTTCATCATGAAGGATATCCGGACGCTGAGCGATCTGGCGGGCATCATCCACCAGAAGGGATTCCGCTGGTGGGTGGACATTCGCGGCATTGGCCAGATACAGGGGCAGCGCATCGTGAAATGGCTCGCCTCCCACGAAGCAACGCTTGGGAAGGTCGAATCCCACGCCCTGGTGCCACTGCGCAAGCTCGACGTCGCCACCCTCAAGACCGAGAAGGAAACCGGCATCCGGCCGCTGGAATCCTTTGCCCTGCCCGAAGTGTTTGATGGATCGGCCGGCGAGAACCGCTTTCCGGGACGCTGCCGGATTGACGCCGCCAACGACTATGAGGCGATTCAGGCATGGCTTAGGACTCGCGCCACCAACCCCAACACCGAGCGCACTTACCGCCGCGAGGCCGAACGCCTGCTGCTCTGGGCCGTGCTGGAAAAGGCCGTGCCGCTGTCGTCGCTATCCGTCGACGACATGGCGGATTACCGGGACTGGCTGGCGGCGCTCGGCCATGCCAAACCCGAACAATGGCGCTGGGTCATCCCGCAGGAACGGTGGATCGGCAAGCGGTACATCCAGCGGTGGTCGAAGGAATGGAAGCCGTTTGACGGCCCTTTGTCCCATCGCAGCCAGACGCAGGCCTTCATCGTGCTGAAATCCATGTTCGAGTGGATGACCAAGGTTCGCTATCTGGACAGCAATCCGCTGGAGGCGGTGTCGAAGCCCAAGCTCCTGCAAGGTGCCGACGATGTATCGGACGTGGAGTTGACCCGCGCCCTGACCCGGCCACAAATGAAGTACGTGTTCGACTACCTTCACCAACTGCCAATCGACGCCCGGGTGGCACGGCTGCGCTTTGTCGTGGCATTCGCCTATGCGACGGGGCTGCGCCTGTCGGAGTTGGCCAACGCCAAGACCACGCACCTGTATTCGGCGCCGCTCAAAACGAGGCTCGGTATGCGCTGGATGATGAAGGTGCTGGGAAAAGGCGGCAAGGTGCGCCCGGTGCCCATGCCAACCCGCGTCATGCTGGCGCTGCGCGAGTATTTCGAATTCCGGGATGCGGACCTGCAGGGCGACGAGTACCTGATTGGACGGCTCAACGGCAAGACCACCAGCCGCCTCGACTCGACGATCATCTACAAGCTGCTCCGGGACTTTTTCAAGGAAGTCGCGTGGGACATGCGCGACCACGGCCATGCGGAGGATGCCGCCAAGCTGGAACAGGCCACCACGCACTGGCTGCGGCACTCTCGCGGCACCCACTCGGCAGAGACGATGCCGCCGCACATGGTTCAGAGGCTGCTGGGGCACGCCAGTCTCGACACCACCAGCATTTACACCTCGGCGGACGCTGACGAGCTCTACGAGAACATGGAGAAGGAGCTGGGCGGCTAATAACGCCCCGGCGAAGCCTGGAAGTCGAACTCCAGAAACGCCCGCCGCAGGCCTGCAAGGATCTCCAGTTCGGCAGCCGTGAACTGTGCGGCGAAGGCCTCCGGCGTAATCCCGCAGCCCTCGGCAGCGACCCCATCCAGCCACACCAGCAAGTGCCGCAACGCCAAGGATTCCTCGGCGCTCATACTGAGGACCGCAGAGTGCGGGCTACTCGCGCTCATGGCCGGATTCTTCCGCGCGCCCCTCGCGCTCGATCAGCATATCCAGCGCCTCCACGAACACCGATTGCAGCGTGACTCGCTTGCCTGTAGCGAGTTGCCGGCTTGCCGCGATGCGGTTCAGTGCGGCGATCCGCTCATCATCGAGGCGAAAGGCGACGGGTTTTTTCGGTTTCTCCATAGCAGAAATACTAGCACGCGGCGCTTGATAGCGTTACTAGCAATGTTATATTTGTCTCATCCAAAGGAGAACATCACATGCACCCTTTTACCAAGCCGAAGACCCTGAAAGAGGCCGGCGCCATCATCAGCACGCTCAACATGCCGAAGCCAGCCGTGGATCGGCTGATAGCGCTGGCGAGAATGGAGGGCGTCAACATCAAGGACGATCTCTACCAGGCCGTCAATCAGGTCGGGGATTGGGAGCTCTCGAAGGCCCGCGCCTACTGCGCGCTCAGCGCCTGCACGGAATGGTTCGAAGCCAATTTGACCAGCCTGGGTTACGAAATGGAACTGGAAGACCGCGTGGCCAAGGCTGTCGCCTACGGCCCGGACTTCATCACCACGGTGCAGCGCGCCGCACTAGCCACAGACGAGGGTGACAAGGCCAAGAAGATGCTGCAGTCGATCCTGACCAGCAAGCCGGCCGCCGCACCATCGACGGGAAAGCCACCCATGGCTGAACAAGCCTCGCCCACGCCGGAAGCCATGCCGCAAGAGCCTGCTGCCGCAGTTTCACCATTGGTGGAAAAGCCGCCCATGGTGAACCCGCCCACGGCAAGCGACGACGCAGAGAAGAAATATTTCCAGGTGCACGTCTATGGCGGCAAGGCCGCAGCCTGTTTCAGCGCCGATACCAAGCGCAATTCAGCCACTCAGACGATCCGTATTGAAACGGCGGAATCCACTGGCGCGCGGGTCTACGCCTGGGATAACAAGATCGCCGTCCAGTTGTCGGTCAAGGAACTGCCTCTCGTACTCGGCGTGCTGATGGGCTGGCTGCCCGCCTACAAAGCCGAGGGGCATGGCGAACACAACGACAAGGGGTTCTCCATCGAGCGCCAGGAAGGCAAGTTCTTTCTGTCCATGTTCGCCAAGGGCCAGAAGGCCCGCGCTCTGCCGGTTCCGCCGGGTGACGCCTACTGCATCACGAGCCTGCTGCTCCGGCAGATGGTGGCAAATGACCCTCACCTGACCTCAGCCGAAGTGCTGAAACTCGCCCACGCCGCCATTTCCGTTGTTCCCAATGCAAGCGGAACCCGGCATTAAGTTTGACTGGCAGCGCCTGAAACGGCTGGGCATCGCCAGCATCCCTCAGCTCGCCCTCTACCTCCCGCAGAAGTTCGACGACTACACCAACGTCATCGGTTTGGTGCGGGAGTGGGCAGACCATCCCGAGAAGCGGGTTTTCCGCGTCACGGCGACTGGGTCGCCTGTCGCCGGCGGCATGCCACCGAAGGTAAGCATTCCGGTTATGGCAGAGGATGGGCCAGCCATGATGACCGCATTCGGCCCGTCGCAGGGATGGAACGACATTCGGGAAGGCGATGTATTCCACGTCCTTGGCGTGTCGAGGGAGTTCGGCGGCAAATACTATCTCAACGCTTCCAAGCGCATCCCCGAGCAGTGGGCCGGGAAGATCAAGCCCAAGTACACCCGCAAAAAGGGCGTGCTCTCCGAAGAAAACCATGCCGCCATGCTCAATCATGCGCTGGCGGGACACCTGGAAGAAACGGTGCAGCACATCGGGGATTGGTTTGCCGGCGCAACCGAGGCCGTGCCAGAAAGCGAACCGTCGAAGATCATGGAAAGCCTGATGGAGGCGCACAGGCCGCGATCCGTTGCGCGCGCCGAACTGGCGATCGCACACATCGAGCGGCTGGCTGCGCGCGAAATGCTCCACCGGGCAAAAAGCATGGCCCAGAGCCGGAACGCGGTGAAAGGCGCTGCGCTGGAACTCGACCCACTTCTCGTGAAGCGAATGATCAACGCCCTGCCCTATCGGCTCACCGGGGATCAGCTGCAAGCCATGCGGGAGATCGTTCGCGACCTGAGAAGCGACATCCCCATGAACCGCCTGCTCTCAGGCGACGTGGGAACCGGAAAGACCATCACCTTCCTGCTGCCGCTCATGGCCGCGGCCGTCAAGAATCGTGTCGCGGTGGTGACGTACAACGTGCCCCTTGCGAACTCGCTTGCCCGGGACGCCGAAAGCCTCGCGCGCTCTGTTGGCGAGGATATTCCGGTCATCCTCATCACCGGCGCCCAGAAATCGAATCTGCCAGAGCGCGGCATCGTGGTGGGAACCTCTGCCGTCATCAACCATGCGCAGAAGCATGGATGGGAACCCGACGCCTTGGCGATCGACGAGCAGCACAAGGCCGGGAAAAAGCAGCGCAAAGCATTGAAGATCGAGCGCACGAACTACCTGGAGGCCACCGCCACCTGCATTCCGCAAACCGGGGCGTTCATCCTGTCGGGCGGGATGGATCTGTCCATTCTCCGCGACAGACCTTATGAGCGGAAGGTGGACACCCGCATCTACGGCCCGAACGATCGGCAGGGCCTGTTCGCCATCCTGCAAGAGACGGTGAACGCCGGCAAGCAGGCCGCGATCATCTATCCGACCATCGAGGGCAAGGACGAGAAATCAGCCGCCGGCAAGATATTCGGCCAATGGCAGAAACACTTCGGCGCCCGCGCCGCGCTGCTGCACGGGAAGATGCAGGACAGCGAGAAGGAAAGTGTGCTGCAGGCCTTCCGCGAGGGCCGGCTGTCGGTGATGGTGACGACCATGATGGTCGAACTGGGCCTCACCCTGCCAGACCTCGCTGCGATGGTGGTGGTGGACCCGATCAGGTTTTCCATCGTCACGCTGCACCAGTTGCGCGGCCGAATTGCGCGAAACGGGGGAAGCGGCAGGTTCTGCCTGTATCAGCGGGAAGACGCTACCGACCAGGGCAGGCTGAATGCGCTCATCGAACACGACGACGGATTCAAGATTGCCGAGATCGACATGCTGGAAAGAGGAGCCGGTGATCTGGAGGATGACAGCGCCCAGCACGGCAAGACGGGTTCGATACTACCCGGAAGGACCATCGATTTCCGCCTGATCGCCAACCTCGCATAGGAAAGCCTGCGTTTTTTGACGCCTTTGAATAGATGGTGCGCCGGAAGTAAACAATATACTCGCGCGACAGATTAGATCGCAGGAAGAATCATTTTTACAACAGACAGGACATTAAGGTTGAATTATTCTATGAATGTTCTAAACCATGTTGTAGTATCCGTGCAAAGAGACAAGGAGTAACGATGCGCGACTTTGGGGTAAAGGCAAGGCTGGCCCAGGAATTCGTGGGCTTTATCGGCTCGGCGAAGGAGTTCCGTCACCTGATGGGCGAGAAAGATCCGTCGTCCAAGCAGTATCACAGAAGCTATACCGCCGCCGAGATTCGCGCCGCCCGGCTGAAACTGATGGGCTACGACTCGTCCGTTACCCGACCCAAGGTTATGCCGCCCATCATCAACAGCCGCATGAGTAAGGGCGGAACAGGAAAAACGACGGTCGCCGCCAATATCGCGTCGACCATGGCCATGCGTGGCTACCGCGTGCTGATGATCGACGGCGATCCGCAGGCCTCCCTGACCGGCCTGTATGGCATCGACTGGGCCAAGGAAGAAATCACGCATATCGGTGAACTGATGCACCGGGTCTATAAAGGCAAGCCTACGGACATCGGGTCCGCGATCCGCCCCATGTACGCCAACAGAATGCTTGACCTGATCGCCTCTGACATCACGTTGGCCGACGCAGACTCGTGGCTTCTTGGCGCGACCGGCCGCGAGAGCATGTTCGACCGGCTTCTGACTTCCGAAATCGACTTCTTCGCGCAATACGATGTCATCGTGATCGACTCTGCGCCGGGCACGACCTTGCTGACCAACACGTTGATGTATCCCTGTAAGACGATTCTGGCGGTGGTCAAGCTGGACGGCCAGTCTCTCAAAGCCATGCAGGTTCTTTCGAGCAACATCCGGGAAATCAACAACGTCCTGAAAAGGAACCTGGACACTCTGATCGTCGCCAACGGCTACCACCACGGCTATCCGCTGATCCGCGAGGCGCTGCAAACACTGGCAGCGGCCTACCCAGGAAGCGTTTATGACGAACCGCTGCCGCACTCGTCCTCGTTCATGCGGCAGATGGATCTGTTTACCGACGAGAACAGCGGCCCGATCCTCGAGCGCGAACAGAACTCCGTCGCGGCAAGATCGATCATCGATCTGACCAAGGCGCTTATCAGCTACTACGGTGTCCAGCTGTCCGGACTCAGCACGGTCGCCGCCGCAAAAAATAGGGCGACGGCATGAGTGGCCAAGCAAGACGCGTAATCCCCAAGGTTAGCGGACTGGTCAAGCCCCAGCATGTGCCTGCGTCGGCAATCGAAAACATGCCCGTGTTGAGCGGGGGCAATGACTTCAATGAAAACGACGCAGCGCCCCCGGCTCCCGAAGCGGCCGGCCCCGCGCCCGGTGCTTCCCTGCTGGCCCTCGCCCAGATCGTAGACAGCCCATATCAGAATCGCAGAATCGACGAGACACACGCGAGCGATCTTGCCGAAATCATCCAGTCGGACGGACTGAATCAGCCGATCACCGTCAGGCAGATTGAAGAGGGTCGCTTCGAGATCATCGCCGGCCATCACCGGCTGGCCGCCTACAGGCTACTCGGCAAAGACAGCATCCCAGCGGTCGTTAAAAACGTGGATGAACTGGGGGCCGCGCGCTCCCTGCTGTTCGACAACATCCACCACAAGACCTACACCGACTACGAAATCTACAAGGGCTTCAAGACCCTGAAACAGATGGATAAAAACACCTCCATTCGCAGTCTGGCGAAAGACACTGGTTGGTCGAAAGCCCAGGTTCAACGTGTTCTATCCTTCGAAAAACTACCCGAGGGCGCCATCCGGATTCTGGAAGAGAACCA
>JAJYXA010000534.1:6337-8166 GCA_021791235.1 Pseudomonadota bacterium | reverse complement strand
CACGGCGCCGTGGCCGAGGGAGAATAGCGCGCCGCAAAACCGGGCCAGACGGGGATTGGCCCGGCTGTTGAAACGGGTCAGGCCGTCGATGGTGGCGAGATGGTCGGCATCGAAGCCGTGGCGCAGACCGAGCGCGAACACCAGCAGGCACAGGGCGAACCAGTCACGGGGCAACGATTCCATCATGGCATACGGTTGTGAGAAGAATTTTTAATTCAGCATACAAATATTGTGCCAGGAAAACATTCTATTGTTCTGGCTGTAAAAACTCGATTCGATGTCCGCCCAGGCAGGCAGGCGCTTATCAGAGGGGCGCTTTTCCGGCAAGCGGGTTTCCATCCGCGGCACACTCCGTGCCACCGTCTTTGCCGACCTGGAGCTCCGGGTCGGGCTGCGGCCGCACCGGCTTCGCCGCGGGCCGAAAAGCAGCGTGGTGGGGGGGGTGTTCGTGGCAATGGGCCGTCCCGTCGGCATGGACATGCCAGCCTCCGGCCTCGCGGCGGGGTCGCCAGGCCTGCTCGCCGGGCGCGGCGTTTTTATCGCAACCACAACCGTCACACAAAACTCTGGCTCCTTTCCTCGGTCCGTCTGGTGCCGGCCAGCGCGCTTTCGATCCGCTCGGCGATGGCGGCAATATCCGTCGCCAACTGCCGATCGAGCCCGTACAAGACCTGCCCGCTGCGGTCGGCCGCGACCGCAGCGGGCGAGGCGTCGAGGCAGCCGATCAATGGTATGCCAGGTGAATTTTCCGAGAAGAAGCGCCGGTCGGCCTCGCTGCCCGTCTTGTTGCCGACCAGCAGCAGCCTCTCGATGCCGATATCCGCAGCCAGCGCCCTGATCTGCGCCACCGTGCGCATGCTGCGGTGGGTCGGCTCCGCCACCGCCAGCATCACATCCACGGCTTCCGCAGTCCCCCGCCCCAGATGCTCGACGCCGGCATAGAGATCAAGCAGGACGACCTCGTGGCGTTGCAGCATGACATGCCGCACCAGTTGCTTGAGCAGCGTGCTCGCCGGGCAGATGCAGCCGGCGCCGCCCTGCTGCACGGCACCCAGCAGCAGCAGCCGGATGCCGTTGTGCTCCTGGGAAAACCGCTCCGGCAGGTCGCTCACCCGCGGGTTGAGCTTGAAGAAATTGCCCGCCGCCTCGCCCAGGCTCGATCCGGTGCGTTCGGCGATCAGCTCCCGCATTTCCGCGATGGGCGTGAGTTCGAGCAGCTTGTCCGCCGGGAAGCCCAGCGCCGGGCCGAGGCAGGGGGATGGGTCGGCATCGATGGCCAGCACCGCTCGCCCCCGCGCCGCATAGTGGCAGGCCAGCAGGCTGGTCAGCGTGGTCTTGCCGACGCCGCCCTTGCCGGTGATGGCGATCTTCATGCCGCCCGCCGTATCGGCAATGGCGGCCGCGGCACCAGGCGTCCGTAGCCGAAACCGGGAGACAGCAGCTCGCTCTCGAAGGAGCCCACATCGACGCCCTTGTTCATCAGTCCGTGGTACAGCCCGGTCGCATTCACGTCGCCGAAGAATTGCGCGCCGACCACCTTGCCGCCGGCGAGGCTCAGCTTCTTCAGGATACCGTTGCCGGCATAGCGCAGGCTGCGTTCGCCCGTGGAACTGCCGAATGAGACGACCGGCAGGTCGAAGATGCGCACCACGTTGATACCGTCGAGCCCGCGATAACTGCGGGTGCGCGCCGCCACCATGTTGCCGCCGGCGATGCGGCCGCCATTGACGGCGTTGGGCCAGATCGGCAGCACGCGGTGCTTGCCCTGGCGATCAAGGGCTTCGACGATGTCGCCGGCGGCATAGACATGCGGCTGACTGGGTTGCATG
>JAJYXA010000534.1:0-6327 GCA_021791235.1 Pseudomonadota bacterium | reverse complement strand
CAGGATTCCGGTCGCCGTGGCGATGCCGCTGCCGGCCAGCAGCGAGAGATCGGGGCGCACGCCGGCTGCACAGACGACGAGATCGCAGGAAATTTCCCGCCCGCCGGCACGCACCGCGGCAACGCCGGCCTGGCCGCCGAGCACGGCTTGGGCCGGGCTGTTGAGGCGCACGGCGACGCCGTGATCGCGCAGCCGCGTCTCCACCAGCGCCGCCATCTCCGCGTCCAGCATCTGCGGCAGCACCTGGCCGAGCGCCTCCACCACGGTCACCGCCAAACCACGCCGCACCAAGGCCTGGGCGGCCTCCAGGCCGATGAAGCCGGAGCCAATGACCACGGCGCGACGCGCCGCGGCCAAGCGGGCGACGATGCCGTCGGCATCGGCGAGGGTCTTCAGGGCGAACACGCCCGGCGTGTCGGCGAGGCCGGGAATGGGCGGCATGACGGCACGCGCCCCGGCGGCGATGAACAACCTATCGTAGGCCACCAGGGTGGCGCCCGCGCCGCCGCCGACCGTCACTTGCCGCGCCTCCGTGTCGATGGCCGTCGCCGGCCGACCGAACAAGGTGGTGATGTCCCTGTCGCGGTAGAAGCGCCCGTCGCGCAGGAACAGGTGCGCGCGCGGCACGCTGGCTTCCACGTACTCGGCCAGGGGACAGGGCGAATAGAAGGGCACCGCTTCCTTCGAAATCATCGTGATCCCGCAATCCCCGTCGAGTTCGCGCGCCGCCTCGGCGGCGGCGACCGCCGCCGGGCCGTTGCCGATGATGACGATCTTCATAGCGGCGCTTTCACAGGCCCAGCGCGGCGCGCTTTTCCTTGATGATCGCGACCACGCCGGCCGCGGCCTTCTTCGGATCGCACTCGACGAAGACCTTGGCCCCGGTGATATTGACCAGGTCCTCGGTCAGTACCTTGGTCACCGACTGGCTGCCGAGTATGCGCGGCGCCGGGGCCACGTGCAGCGGCGTGCCCAGGGCGAGGAAGGAGCAGCCGATGGAAATGGCCTTCTCCTGCACCAGTTCCGGGGCCGAACCCACCGCGGGCAGTTGGCTGATTTTTACGCCGAGGCGACCGGCCACCGCGCCGAGCAGGTCGACGATGCGCGAATTATCGACGCAGGAGCCCATGTGCCACACCGGCGGCAGCGGCCCGCCCAGACCGGCGGCCTGCCCCAGCGCGGTGAGCACCGCCTTGAGGCCATCGCCGCAGTACTTGCCGGTCGCCTCCGAAGTGAGCAAGCCGTCCTGGGCGCAAATATGGGCGATGCAGCCGGTAGCCACCACCAGCACATTGTTTGCCAGCAGCGCCTTGATCATTTCCTCGGTCATGGCGCCGTCGCGGAACTTGATGCTGGCGCAGCCGACGATGCCGGCGAAGCCGAGGATGTTGCCATTGGCGACATTGTCGATCACCGGCTTGAGCGGGTCTTTCGCATCCACCTTGGAGAGGATGCCGACGATGGCTTCGAGCGAGAGCCCGGCTACGGCCGTGGTCTTGAGCTGCGGAATATGTACCGCCTTGCCCTTGCGCTTGGCGAAGGCCTCGATGCCGGCGCGGACGATTTCCTGCGCGCTCTCATCGGCGTGATGCGGTTCGAATTCGATGTGCCGCGCACCCGGGATATGCACCATCTCGTCGGTGGTGATGAAGGCGGTGTCGAAGCACCTGGCCAGTTGCGGCAGCGACGGCCAGATGCACTGGATATCCACAATCATGCAATCGACCGCGCCGGTAGCCAGGATCAGCTCCGACTGCGCATTGTGCGCCGCCAGCGGCACGCCGTGGCGCATGCTCAGCTCGTTGCCGGTGCAGCATACGCCGACGAGGTTGATGCGCTCGGCGCCGGCGGCCACCGCCTCCTTGTCCAGCTTGCCCGCCCACTCCAAGATTTTTTCGGAGAGCACCGGATTGTGGCCATGCACGGCGATATTGACGCTGTTTTCCTCGAGCACGCCGACATTGGATTCGACCGTCGTCACCTGCGGCGTGCCGAAAAGGATGTCCTGGACGTCGGTGCACAGGGCGAGCCCGCTCCAGCCGTCGACCAGGCCAATTTTCAGGGTGCGCAGCAGCAGGGTGACGGGATCGGCGTCGTTGCCCATGGACGAGGCGTGCATCGCCGTCTCGATTTCGTTGTGCGGGTTGGAGTAGGTGAGGCCGAGCTTCTCCCACATTTCCCGCTCCATGGCCGGGGCGCGCTTGCTCAGCCAGTTGTTGGCCTTGTTGTCCTGGCGCCCGAAATCCTGCAAGGCGATATCCACCAGTTCCCGGCACACCTGCTTGGCCGAGCGGCCTTCGACAGCCAGACCGAAAACCTTGCCCAGTGCGAACACCCGATCCTCGCCGCGGATCTCGTAGGGCGCCTCGCCGTCGAGCGCGTCGCGCAGGGTGATGAGCAGATGGCGGGCATGGCCGACATGGGAGGAGGCGCCGCCGGTGGCCTCGCGCAGCAGGTTGCGCGCCACCATGGTGTCGGGGGAGAGGCCGCACACGCCCTTCTTCGGACCCTCGCCAAAGGGGTCGATGCGGCACGGCCCCATGTAGCAGATGCGGCAGCAGGTGCCCAGCTCGCCGAAGCCGCATTGCGGCTTCATCGCGGCGAGACGGTCGCGGCCCGTTTCCAGGCCCTTGCTGCGGGCGATTTCCAGCAGTTGCTTTTCGGCAACGGGGGTGACGACGTTATTCATTTCCGCATTCCTCCCTTCTGACTTCTCCACAAATCGACGTTGCCGGCAATGCGGGCAGCGGCCATGCCGGCTGCGCTCATGGCGGTGGCCTGGCGCCGGTGGGCGGCCAGTTCTTCCGGGGTCGCGTAAATCATGGCCCGCGTCGGGCAGGCGGCGACGCAGGCCGGGTCTTCACCGCGCGCCGTCCTGTCCGGGCAGCGGTCGCACTTGTGCGCCTTCTTCGCCACCGGATCGGCGCTGACGCCGCCGAAGGGGCAGACCATGACGCACATCCAGCAGCCGATGCACTTGCTCTCATCGACATAGACGGCGTTCGTCACCGCGTTGCGGGTCATCGCGCCCATCGGGCAGGCGGCGATGCAGGCGGCGTCCTCGCAATGCAGGCAGCGCGCCGGGTAGCTGTACGCGCCGGCGTTCTCGACGCGCACCCGCGGCCGCGGCCGCGGGCTTTCGGCGATGGCGCCGAACAGGCTCTTGGCCTGGGAGTGCTCGACTGCGCAGGCGATCTCGCAGCCCTTGCAGGCAACGCATTTCTCGATGAAGGTGAAAATGGCTTTTTCCACTCGTCCTCCTCCCGTAACGTGGGCATCTCGCGTCCCGTGCCGACCGGAGATCGCGGTGCCCCTCGGTTGATTGTCCAGCCGGGATGTTCATCATCGCCCCGGCCGTGGTACTGTCTCCGCATCAATATATTGCATTAGTGCTTAGCCGGAAACCGCAATTTCGCGAACAGCGGAATTGGCGCACGAACGGGGGAACGGCTTCCCGAACCGCGGCGGAAGCGATCGACCGGAGGGGCGCCAGCATCGGGGGAGGAACGGATATGTCCCAGCAGCAGCACATCCTGAACCGACTGCCGATCGGCCTGGTGATGCTCGACCGTGATCACCGCGTGCTCAGCTTCAGCGGCACCGCGGAGGCGGTCCTGGGCGCGGAGCGCTTGCGCGGAAGTCTGGGCAAGACCATACAGTCGGTGCACTCCGAGCACTCCCGCAGCAAGATCGATTGGCTGCTGCAGCAGTCCCACAATGAGGGCGCGTCCGGCTACGCCTCGATGCTCATCAACGTGCCGGACACGGTGCTGCAACTGCGCATGATCCGGCTTCACGATGCCGACGGGATCAGCGGCTATTGCCTGATCCTCTACGACATCACCGACCTGACCTCGCACCCGCCGAATCGGGAACCGGCCGGCGGAGGCAGCCCGGCCGGCCGCAGCCTTTTCAAGCTGCCGGTGTCCATGCATGGCCGCATCGCATTATTGGACATCGACGAGGTGGCATTCCTTCGCGCCGAGGGACACCACACCCAGGTCTGCGCTGACGGCAAGCACTATTTCTGCAACCTGTCCTTGAGCCAGCTGGAGCCACGCCTGCCGCAGGATCGCTTCGTACGGGTCCATCGCAGCTACATCATCAACCTCGCCCATGCGAGCGCAGTACTCCGCCACGACGAGCAGTTCGTGATTTCCATGGCGGGGAACACCGAGGAGAAAATTCCGGTCAGCCGGGCCAACGTGCCGCACCTGCGCCAGGTGCTCGGCGTGTGAGTTCCCCGACGGAACCGGGATCAGGGCGCGGACGCCCACCCGATCAGCCTCAGCAAGTCTTCGCCGAAGACATCCGCCTTTCCCAGACAGCGTAACGATTTCAATGGCAGCATTCTTGGGCAAGCGCTACGCTAGCCGGCGAGCGGTAAACGGATGCTGAACAAGGCGCCGCCGTCCGGATGGTTGGCGGCGCCCAGGGAACCGCCGTGGCGCTCGACGATGCCGTAGCTGATCGCCAGGCCCAGACCGGTGCCCTTGCCGACCGGCTTGGTGGTGAAGAACGGATCGAATATTCGCGCGAGATTCTCGTCGCTGATGCCCGGTCCGTTGTCGTGGAATTCGATCGCGACGCCGCCGTCCTGGCTGCGGCCGGTGATGGTCAGGCGCGCATCGTTGCGCTCGCCCGTGGCGTCGCAGGCGTTTTGCACCAGATTCATCACCACCTGCTGCAGCTGACCGGGCGAGCCGACGACCGGGAGCTCCGGCGGCAGTTCCAGATCGACGGCAAATCCGTCGCCCCGGATCTTGGCCACCCAGTGCACGGCCCGCTCGATCACCGCTACCAGATCGAAGCGCGATTGCTCGTCGCGATCGAGGGCCGAGAAGCGCTTCAGGCTGTCGACGATGTCGCGGGTGCGCTGGGCGCCCTCGACGGTGCCCTCGATCAGCGGCGGCAGATCCTCGACGATGCGGTCGATGCGCAGTTCATGGCGCAGCGCCTCGAGTTGCTCAGCGTCGAGCGGACGATGCACGGCGTCGAGGTAGCGGTGCAGCCGCTCCGCGTAGCGCTTCAAAGCGACGACGTTGCCGAGCACGAAGCTGATCGGATTGTTGAGTTCGTGGGCGACGCCGGCGACCAGGCGGCCCAGGGACGCCATCTTTTCCGAGTGCAGCAACTGCTGCTGGGTGCGCTTCAGGTCTTCGTGCGCCTGGCGCAGCGCCTGGTAGGCGCGGCGCAGCTCGCCCACCGGCCGGCCGGTCACCACCACCCCGAGCAGCTTGCCGACGTTGGAAAAGCGCGGCGTGCAGTTCACCGAGACCGGCACGCTGGCGCCGTCGGCGGTGGACAGCTGCAGCTCGCAATCGTGCAGCGCCTCGCCGCCGTGGCCGGCGAAATAATGCTGCGACTGCTGCCGCGAGGCTTCGTCGGCGAGCAATTCGAAGATCCCCCGCCCCTTCAGTTCGCGCTCCGTCTTTCCGGTCAGCGCCAGCAGGGACTGGTTGACGTCCTCGATGACGCCGGCGCGGTCGCAGACGATCAGGATGTCCGACATCGAGGTCAGCACGCTCATGATGAAATGCTGCGATTCCTCGAGCGCGGCATTCTTGTCTTCGAGCGCGACCTCGTATTCGAGCAGGTCGTGATAGACCTCGTCCATCTTCTGGATCACGTCGATCCAGACATGCTCGCCGGCGGCGGCGCCGGTCGATGCCGCGAGCGCCTCCAGCATCTGCGTCGAGGCGCTCGCGGGCTCGCGCCCCGGCTTTCCGGAACCGGGCATTTCAGAGTCCCCGCTCGAGTGCGCCGGCATCGCCGTCGCGCCTAGGGATGTGGCCTGCCATGTCGGTCTCCTCAGGTCGGGACTAATGCACCGTGCACACCATGCACGGGTCGAAGGAACGGACGATATGCTGCACCGCCAGCGGCGCCTCCTCGCCCTCGCCCACCGGCGCGCCGACCAGCGCCTGCTCCAGCGCTCCGGGCGCGCCCAGGGCGTCGCGCGGCGAGAAATTCCAGGTGGTCGGAGCGACGATCTGGTAGCTGTGGATGCGTCCGCGCTTGACCGACAGCCAGTGACCGAGCGCCCCGCGCGCCGCCTCGACCAGTCCCTCGCCTTCGGCCTCGCGCGGCATCTCGCCGACCACGCAGTAGGGCTCGCCCGGCGCCAGCTGCTCGGTCCAGGCCTCCATCGCCGGCAGCACCCGGCTGATTTCGATCAGGCGCGCCAGCACCCGGCTCATGACGTTGCCGCCGCCGGCGGCGAGCAGATCCCTGACCAGCGGCTGGCCCGCGACCGCCTGCCGCGCCAGCGCGCCGGTCTCGGCCACGCGGCCGGCCCAGCGCGGCGCCTTGCACCAGCTGTAGGCG
>JAJYXA010000114.1 GCA_021791235.1 Pseudomonadota bacterium | reverse complement strand
GCGGCGCGGCGCCCGAGGTGGTGCAGACGCGGCGGATGGCTCTGGAGCAGGATCTGGCGCGCCGGGCGCTGGCCGTGTTGACGCCGTGGCTCGGCAAGGACCGGGTGAGCGTGCAGGTGACGGCCACGCTGGAAGACAGCGACGTCGAGCAGACGGTGGAGCGGGTGCGCAACGTCGTGGTCGGCGGCCAGGCGCGGCCGCTGGAAAAGACCGTACGCACCACGCATACGCCGGAAGGGCGCATCCAGCGCGTGAATGCCATCGTGATCCTGGGATTCGAGGCGAGCGCCGCCGAACTCGCGCGTGCAGGCCAGCTGGCCCGCCAGGCGCTGGGACTGCTGCCGGCACGCGGCGACACGCTGAATGTGTATGCGCTGCCTGCCGTGGTACTCCAGGCACCGGCCGCAGCCGCCGCTGCGAACCCGCCGGAACAGGCGCCCCGCCCGATTCCGCGGGTGCAGCCGGCCAGCCCGCCGCAGGACGCTTCCGGGCATCTGGCTGTTCCGCTGTGGGCGCCCGCCGCTGCGGCAGCGGTCCTGCTTCTGATCGGCGTCGCAGCCTGGCGGCGCACCCGTCGGGCGCCCGTCGCCGAACTGCCGATCGGGGATTTCGACGCCGAGCTCGACGCCGCCCGCAGCCAGGTGCTGGCCAATCCGCGCGTGACCGCCGACGTCATCAAGTTGTGGATGCGCGCATGAGCCAGGCCGGCATCGAAAAATCCGCCGCGCTTCTGCTCGCCCTCGGAGAGGACGCCACCGCTGCCGTATTCCGTTATCTCAGCCCGCTGGAGGTGAGCCGGCTCGGCAGCGCCATGCGCGAACTCGACGTGCTGCCGCGCGAACGCGTGCGTGCGATCCTGCGCGATTACGCCGTCGAGGCCGCCGAGCAGACCGGCTTTGCAGCGGATACCGGCCGTTTCCTCGACGAGACGCTCAAGCAGGCCTTCCGTCCGGAGCGGGCGCAGGCCATGCTGCAACGCCTGGGGGCGTCGGCCGCGCAGGCGCTGGAGAAACTGGCCTGGCGCGAACCGGCCGAGATTGCCGGTCTGCTGGAGGCGCAGGCACCCCAGCTGATCGCCGTGGTGGCGTCGCAGCTGCCGCGCGACGTCGCCGCCGCCGTGCTCGAACTGCTGCCCGGCAAGACCCGCGCGGACACCCTGCTGAGCCTGGCGCATAGCGAGGCGCCGAGCGCCGACATGCTGCGCGACCTGGACGACTGGCTCGCGGGGCTCGACGCCGCCGCACCGCCGCAGGGCGAGGCCGCGGTGGCCGGTCTGCTGGGGCAGATGAGCGCGGGCAGCGCAGCTGCCGCGCTCGTCCAGCTCGACCAGAACGACGCGGACCTGGCCGCGCGCCTGCGCGTGCGCAATCTCGCATTCGAAGACCTGGCACGACTGCCCGAGGCGGATCGCAAAACCTTCCTGCGCAACGTCGCCGCGCGTACCCTGCTGCATGCCCTGAAGGGCAGCGACGCCCGGGTGCTCGACGCCCTGACGGCCGTGATGAGCCCGACGGCCGCCCAGCGCATGCGTGTCGACCTGGATACGCTGGGTCCCGTGCCGGTGACGGAGATCCAGACTGCCCAGGAGGAGGCGGGCGCAAGCCTGCGGCGACTGGCGGCTGAGGGCGCGATCCAGTTCCCTGACGAAGAGGAGGCGGCATGAGCACCGACGATAACCGTCCGCCCGACAGCCCCACGGCGTTCGAGCAGTGGGAGGTGGTGGAACTGGCCGCGTCGGCCGGCGAGGCCGTGCCCCCCCAGGTCGACCCCCAGGCCGAACTGGCCGCGTTGCGCGAGGCCGCGCGGGCCGAGGGCTACGCCGAAGGCATGGCCGCCGGCCGGGTGGAGGGGGAGCAGGCCTGCGGGCGCATGAAGCAGTTGGCCGAAAGTTTTTCCTCGACCCTCGACAACCTCGATTTCCGCCTTGCCGACATGGTGCTGGAACTGGCGCTCGACGTCGCGCGCCAGGTGGTGGCGGGCGAGCTCGCGGCGCGACCGGAGCGCATCCTCGACGTGGTCAACCTGGCGCTGAAACAGATGGCGGAAACCAGCCGCGAGGCGCGCCTGCTGCTGAACCCGGACGACGCCGTGCTGGTGCGCCCGCATCTCGACCAGGTGCTCGACAAGAACCGCCTGCGCATCGTCGAGGATGTGCGCATCGTGCGCGGCGGTTGCCTGATCGAGACCTCGCAGGGTGACCTCGACGCCACCTTGCCGGCACGCTGGCGCCAGGTGGTGCAGGTGCTCGGCTCCAACCTGAATTGGCTTGAGTGATGGAGCGCATCGTCCGCCTGCGCGAATACCTGGCCGACTGCCGCCGCGCGGTGAGCTGGGCGACGCCGATCGCGACCAGCGGGCGGCTGACGCGGGTGTCCGGGCTGGTGATGGAAGCGGTCGGCTTGCGCATGCCGGTGGGCAGCCAGTGCCACATCCAGATCCCGGGCGGCCAGAGCATCGAAGCCGAGGTGGCCGGGTTTGCCGGCGACCGGCTGTTCATCATGCCGGCCACCGATATCTACGGCGTGATGCCGGGTGCACGGGTGGTCCCAGACAATCCGCTGGCGGCCCAGCCGCCGCGGCTGGGCATGCGCTACATCCCGCGCCGCCGCGCGCAGGACCGGGTGCGCCAGGTGCCGGTGGGCGACAGCCTGCTGGGGCGCGTGCTCGACGGCGCCGGACGGCCGCTCGACGGCCTCGGGCCGCTGATGCTGGAGCGGCGGGTGCCGCTGTACAGCCGTCCGATCAATCCGCTGGAACGCGCGCCGATCCGGCAGACGCTGGACGTCGGCGTGCGTGCGATCAACGGCCTGCTGACGGTGGGGCGCGGGCAGCGGCTTGGCCTGTTCGCGGGCAGCGGCGTCGGCAAGAGCGTGCTGCTCGGCATGATGGCGCGCATGACCGAGGCCGACGTGGTGGTGGTGGGACTGATCGGCGAACGCGGCCGCGAGGTCAAGGAATTCATCGACCGCATCCTCGGCAGCGAGGGCATGCGGCGCGCCGTGGTGGTGGCGTCGCCGGCCGACCATCCGCCGCTGATGCGGCTGAACGGCGCGGCGTATGCGATGTCGATCGCCGAGTATTTCCGCGACCAGGGCAAGCACGTGCTGCTGATCATGGATTCGCTCACCCGCTACGCGATGGCGCAGCGCGAGGTGGCGCTGGCGATCGGCGAGCCGCCCGCGACCAAGGGCTATCCGCCCTCGGTGTTCGCCAAGCTGCCGCAACTGGCCGAGCGCGCCGGCAACGGCCGCAGCGGCAGCGGCTCGATCACCGCGTTCTTCACCGTGCTGATGGAGGGCGACGACCAGCAGGACCCGATCGCCGACGCGGCGCGCGCGATCCTCGACGGCCATATCGTGCTCTCCCGCGATCTGGCCGACGCCGGGCATTACCCCGCGATCGACATCGAAGCCTCGATCAGCCGGGCGCAGCCCGACCTGCTGTCCGACGAGGCGCTGGAACGCACTCGGCGGTTCAAATATCTCTATTCGCGCTACATGCGCAGCCGCGACCTGCTCGCGGTCGGCGCCTATGTGCCGGGCGCCGATCTGGTGCTGGACGAAGGCGTGCGGCTGTATCCGCGGATGCAGGGTTATCTGATGCAGGGCATGCGCGAGCGTTCGACGCTGGAGGCCGCGCGCGACGGCCTCGATGAGGTGCTCGGATGAGGCCATTTGCCTTGGCGCGGGTACTGCAGCTGGCCGAACGGCGCAGCGAGACGCTGGCGCGCGGGGTCAAGCTCGCGCATGGCGTGTGGCTGCGCGCGCGCGGCCGCCAGGTGCAGCTGCTGACGCTGCGCGACGCCCATATCGCGCAGCTGGCGGGCGAGCTGCGCGATGGCGTGACGGCGGCGCAGCTGCAGGAGACGCATCGCCTGCAACGCGCGCAGGCGGCGGAAATGCAGGCTGCGCAGGCCGCCATCGACGCCGCCCACCGCGACTGGCAGGCGCGGCTGGCAGAGTGGATGCAGACCGAGCAGCGGGTGAAGGCGCTGCGCCTGCTGGAGCAGCGCCATCAGGCGCAGGCCGCCATCCAGCAACGACGCATTGAGCAGCGCGATCACGACCAACGACGCATTGAGCAGCGCGATCACGACGAACTGGTGGAGCTGACGCATCGGCGCGATGCGGGGCTGCGGGGGCGCTGATGCGGCTGCTCGAACTCACGCCTGCCGAAATCGCTTTTCTCACGACGCCACCCCCGGCGTCCGACGGTTTGGCGGCGCGCCTGACCCGCAAGCTTGAGGCGACGTTGAGCGCACGTCTGCGCCTGCCGGTACAGGCGATGGCACAGCCGGCGCCTGAACCTGTCGATGCGCCGGCGGCGCCTACCTGGCAGCCCGACGCTGCGCTGGCCACCCTGTGGCTGACGCGTCGTCTGGGCGGGCGGGACGGGGGGGGCGGCGGGTCCTTTGTCCCCGGCAGTCTCGTCCGCAGCCTGGATGCCGTGCTGGCGGAATGCTGGCTGGATGTGCCGGCGTCGGGCACGCCGCCCCCTGCGCTCGCCTGGCGTCTCACGACGGATCCCACGCTGGCAACGCTCGCTGTGCAGTTGCCGCATTCCCCAACCAACATGACGCGCTGGGCGCGGGAGGTCATCCGGCATGGCTAAATTCGTCGCGGCTGCTGCGCTGCTGCTGCTTCCATCCTGGGCGCGGGCGGCGACCGATCCCGCCGGCAGCATGCTCACCGTGCTGCTGAGCCTGGCGCTCATCCTCGGCGGCTTCGTCGCGGTCGCATGGTTCGTCCGGCGCTACCTGCCGGGCATGGGGGCGCAGGGCGCAGTCAAGGTGGTGGGGACGACCGCGGTGGGCGCGCGCGAGCGCGTGGTGGTGGTCGAGGTCGATGACACCTGGCTGTTGCTGGGTGTGGGGGGCGGCAATGTGCGTCTGCTGCATACCCTGCCGAAACCGGAATCGACCCAGGAGCGTGCACGATGAAGGCGATTTTTCTGCTGCTGGCATTGGGCCTGAGCGCGTCGGCCTGGGCAGGGGACGCCAGCGTGCCCCTGTTGAGCGTGACGCCGGGCGCGGGCGGGCAGGTGATCGGCGTGCCCGGCGCGAGCCTGCCGTGGCTGTTGCTATTCCCGTTCCTGCCCGCCCTGCTGCTGGCGTTCACCGCCTTCACCCGCATCGCCGTGGTGCTGTTCCTGCTGCGGCAGGGGCTGGGCAGCCCGACCGCGCCGCCCAATCTGGTGCTGATGGGGCTGGCGGTGCTGCTGACGGTTTTCGTCATGTCGCCCGCGTTGAGGACCATCAATGCCGAGGCCTACCAGCCTTATCTTGCCGGCGCGCTGAGTTTCAACGCGGCCGCCGAAAAGGCCGCGTCGCCGCTGAAAAGCTTCATGCTGCGGCAGACCCGTGCCGAAGATCTGGGCCTGTTCACCGAAAACGACAAAAGCATCGATCCCAAGCGGGTGGACAGCGTGCCGCTGGCGGCGCTGGCGCCGGCCTTCCTCACGAGCGAACTCAAGACCGCCTTCCAGATCGGCTTCATGGTCGTGCTGCCGTTCCTGGTGATCGACCTGGTGGTCGCCGCCGTGCTGACCGCGCTCGGCATGATCATGCTGCCGCCGCAGCTGGTGTCGCTGCCGCTCAAATTGCTGTTGTTCGTCACGGTGGACGGCTGGCACCTGCTGGTCGGCTCGCTGATCGGGAGTTTTTGATGGAAGGCGGTGTTTTCTAATGGAGGGCCTTGCGCGCGACGCGCTCTGGCTGGTGATGCTACTCGTCGCGCCGGTGTTGCTGGCAGGGCTGGTCACCGCATTTGCCATCGGCCTGTTCCAGGCCGCCACGCAGATTCTCGAACCCACGCTGTCCTTCGTACCCAAGCTCATCATCGTGCTGCTCGTGCTGGCGTTGCTGGGCAGCTGGATGGGCGGGCAGGTGGTCGAGTTCGCGCGCAGCATGCTGACCGATTTCCCGGGCCTGGTGGAATGAGCGGCGTATGCCCCTGAACGACGCAAGCCTGTCGGTCTGGCTGTTTGCCTTCGCGCGCCTCGCCGGCTGGGCCGTGTTCGACCCGCTGACCGGTCGCCTGCCGCTGCTGTTGCGGCTGTTCCTCGCCGCCGTGCTGGCGGCCGTGCTGGCGCCGGGCCTGGCGGCCGGCGCGATCGTCCCCTTCAGCGTGCAGGGCATGCTGGCATTGGCCATGGAAGTCGCGTGGGGCGCGGCGCTGGCGCTCTGCGTGTGGCTGGTTTTCGCGGCAGTGAGCGCGATACTGGTGTGGAGCGGCCACACCGCCACCGGCGGCCTGCTGGCGCTGACCGCCGAACAGGCCGCGCCGGCGGACGCCGCCTGGCGCGCCCTGGCCGGATGGCTGGCGGCGATGGCGTTTCTGGGGGCGAGCGGCCACCTGCTGGTCGTGCACGCGCTGCGCGACAGCTTCGCGGCCATGCCGGTTGCCGTCCTGCCCGCCGCAACAGACCTGCGCCAGCTGGCCGAAGCCGGCAGCTGGCTGTTCGCGACCGGGGTGCAGCTGGCCTTGCCCCTGCTGGCCCTGGCGCTGCTGGTCCAGCTGGCATTCGGCATCGTGGCGCGCACCACGCCGGGAATGGACATGTTCTCGGCCGGGCTGGGCGTGGCGGCGCTGGGGCTGGTGGCGCTCTGGATCGTGGCGGTGCCGCTGCTTGCGCACGGGGTCGGTCTGGGCATCGAACAGCTGACGGGCTGGCTGGACAGGCTCACGTCGAGATAAAGCCAGGCGCAGCCAGATAGATTAGAATGCTGCGATTTATCGTGAACGCGCTGGAACAACGGCGCGCTACTGAAATAAAAGCGGCGGAAACAAGATGGCAGAAATGAATACAGCCAGAGGAAGCCTGGTTGCGATAGTCACCCCCATGTCAGACGATGGCGCGCTCGACCTCGACGCGCTGCGCCGCCTGATCGACTGGCACATCGCCGAAGGAACGGACGGCATCTGCATCGTCGGCACCACCGGCGAATCGCCCACGGTCAGCTTCGACGAGCACTGCCTGCTGATCCGCACCACGGTCGAGCAGGTCGCCGGGCGGGTGCCGGTGATCGCCGGAACCGGCGCGAATTCCACCGCCGAAGCGATCGAGCTCACCGAATGCGCCAAGGCCGCAGGCGCACAGGCCGGCCTGTCGGTGGTGCCGTACTACAACAGGCCGACGCAGGAAGGCATCTACCAGCACTACAAGAAGATTGCCGAGTCGGTCGATCTGCCCTTGATCCTCTACAACGTGCCGGGACGCACGGTCGCCGATATGTCGAACGACACCACCCTGCGTCTGGCTGACGTGCCCGGCATCGTCGGCATCAAGGACGCGACCGGCAGCATGGAGCGCGCGGCCGACCTGCTGCGCCGGGCGCCGAAGAATTTTTCGCTGTACACCGGCGACGATGCGTCGGCGCTGCCTTTCATGCTGCTGGGCGGCCATGGCGTGATCTCGGTGACCGCCAACGTCGCGCCGAAGCTGATGCACGAGCTGTGCGAGGCGGCGTTCGCCGGGAACCTGGCGCATGCGCGCGAACTCAACAATGCATTGCTGCCGTTGCACAGCAAACTGTTTGTCGAGGCCAACCCGATTCCGGTCAAGTGGGCGTGTGCGGAGCTGGGCCTGATTCCGCCCGGCCTGCGTTTGCCCTTGACCCCGTTGTCTGCCGGCCTGCATGACACGGTGCGTGACGCGTTGCGTCATGCCAGACTGATCTAGCACGATGCAATGCGCCGTGCCGCTTTGATGCAAGCCTTTCCTTAGGACACCTTATGCGTTTATTGCCCCTGTTTTTGATGGTCACCGTGGCCCTGTCGGCCTGCGGCATCGTGGAATCCAAAAAGATCGATTACAAATCGGCCCAGAAGGCGCCGACGCTCGAAGTGCCGCCCGATCTGGTGGCGCCGACGGCGGATAACCGCTACGCGATTCCCGATACCCAGGGCGACGGCACCGCCACCCTGTCGACCTACAGCGAGGAACGCAAGGCCACGCCCGCCGCATCGACCACCCTGCTGCCCACCGAAGACAAGGTCCGCATCGAGCGCGCCGGCAGCGAGCGCTGGCTGGTGGTGCAGGCGACCCCGCAGCAGGTGTGGCCGGTGCTCAAGGACTTCTGGCAGGAGAACGGCTTCATCATCAACATGGAGTCGCCCGCGACCGGCATCATGGAAACCGACTGGGCGGAAAACCGGGCCAAGATTCCGCAGGACGTCATCCGCC
>JAJYXA010000316.1 GCA_021791235.1 Pseudomonadota bacterium | reverse complement strand
AGAACAGGGTGGAATACAGGGTCTTGTCGCTGCCCGGGAAGGGGTTGATCATGAAATAGGCGATCAGGGCGATGACCAGCAGCACCATGACCGACTTGAGGTTGCCGCCGCCGATGCGGACCAGCGTCTTGTTGCCGCAGCCGGAGGCGAGCGTCATGCCGATGCCGAACAGAACGCCGCCAAGCACGTTTTCGAGCCAGGGGAAATTGGTCTGGCGGTAGGGGGGGAAGGTGCTGGTGACGTTCACCATGCCGGCGGCTTCCAGGCCCATCACGCCCAGCACGCCGACCGCGATGGCCAGCACCCAGGCGCGCATGCGGCCGGTGTTGCCCATGTTGACCCAGTCGGAGACCGCGCCCATGGTGCAGAAGTTGGTCTTGTTGACCACGGCGCCCATGATCAGGGCGATCGCGAAGGTCGACCACAGGAAAAACGATTGAGCGCTTGCGAAATCTTCGTAGGTCATGACTCTGTCTCTCGTTTGGAATGGGAAAAACGGCGTGTGCCGCGCGTGTCCGGATGAAAGGCGAAATTCTAATGGTTTCGCCCCAAATGGCAACGGCGTGCGGGCGCCGGGAACCGGTTCATTCTTGCTGTTTACGCGGTGGCCGGTTTGCGTGTAAGGGGGGCAGTCCGGGGCCGCGTTTATCCCAGCAGCCGCGCCATCGCCTCGCGGTATTTCTCGCTGGTCTTTTCCACGATCCCGGCCGGCAGCGCCGGTCCCGGCGCCTGCTTGTTCCAGCCGCTGGCTTCCAGCCAGTCGCGCACGAACTGCTTGTCGAAGCTGGGCGGGTTGCTGCCCGGCCGATACTGGTCGGCCGGCCAGAAACGCGACGAATCCGGGGTCAGCGCCTCGTCGATCCACACCAGCTTGCCGGCTGCGTCGAGGCCGAACTCGAACTTGGTGTCGGCGATGATGATGCCGCGAGTGAGCGCGTACTCTGCGGCAGCCCTGTACAGGGCAAGGCTGACGTCGCGCACCTGCTGCGCGAGATCCTGACCGATCAACTCGGCCATCTGTTCAAACGCGATGTTCTCGTCGTGCGCGCCGACCGCCGCCTTGGTCGACGGCGTGAAGATCGGCTCGGGCAGACGGTCGGCCTGCTTCAATCCGGCGGGCAGCGCGATGCCGCACACCGACTGGCTGGCCTGGTATTCCTTCCAGCCCGAGCCGACCAGGTAGCCGCGGACGATGGCCTCGACCGGAAGTGCCTTCAGTTTTCTGACCACGATGGCACGGCCGGCCACCTGGTCGCGCTCGCTGTCGAGAACCACCGATTCCGGCGCGATGTCGAGCGCCTGGCTCGGCACGATGGCTTTCAGCTTGTCGAACCAGAAGGCCGATACCTTGGTCAGCACCTCGCCCTTGCCGGGGATCGGCGTCGGCATCACCACGTCGAAGGCGGACAGGCGGTCGGTGGTGACGATCAGGAGCTTGTCGTCGCCGACGGCATAGATGTCGCGCACCTTGCCGCGATGCACCAGCGGCAGGGAGGCGATGCGCGATTCGAATAGGGGCTGGCCGAGGAGCGGGGCGGTCATGGCGGGCATGGCAGAATGAACGGAGGCGGCATTATAGCCGCCGCGGTAGAAGGCGCTCGCCTCGTATATCCCGCGCAGTTCGCGCAGTGCCACCAGCAGCACCGCCGCTAGCGGCACCGCCAGCAGCACCCCAACGAAGCCGAACAGCTGGCCGAACGCCGCCAGCGCGAAAATCACCGCCACCGGATGCAGGCCGACGCGCTCGCCGACCAGGCGCGGGGTGATGACGTAGCTTTCCAGCGCCTGCCCGGCAAGGTAGATGCCGGCCACCCAGGCCACCCCGCTCCAGTCGGTGAACTGCAGCACGGCCACCAGCAGCGCCAGGATCATGCCGAGGCCGAAGCCGAGGAAGGGCACGAAGGACAGCACCCCGGTGAGGATCCCGATCGGCAGCGCGTACTCCAGCCCCACCGCCCACAGCGCCACGGCGTAATACAACGACAGGGTGGCCATGACCGCCAGCTGGCCGCGCAGGAACTCGCCGACCACCGCGTCCATCGCGCGGGCGACGCGGGTGGCGGCGCCCATCCAGGGACGCGGCATGAGCGCCGCCACCCGCGCCACCATCGCGTCCCAGTCCTTCAGGAGATAGAACATCACCACCGGAATCAGCAGCAGGTTGGCCAGCACGCCGACAATGGCGAGCGCGCCGGTTTGCAGGGTGGGCAGCCAGTCGACGCCGTTTTGCGTGGCTTTTTCAGTGAGCCAGGTTTTGACTGCATCGAGATTGAAATCGATGGCGACGCCGAAGGTCTGGTGCAGCCAGGGCAGGAAGCGGGTCTGCAGCAGGTCGAGCGCGGCCGGCACGCGCTGGGAGAGTTCGGCGAACTGCCCCTGGAACAGCGGCAGCGCCACCAGCAGCAGGCCGAACAGCGCCAGCCCGGCAAACACGATGACCAGCAGGGTGCCGCTGGTGCGCGACAGGCCGCGCGTTTCCAGCCGGTCGACCAGCGGGTCGAACATGTAGGCCAGCAGGGCGCCGGCCAGGAAGGGCGTGAGGATGGGGCCGAGCAGATAAACCAGTCCGCCCGCGACGAGCAGCACGGCGAGCGCGAGCCAGGGCAGGTTGCCAGAGAAACTCGGGCGGCGGGGAGTCGACATAGGCGGTAAAATACCGCACTTTTTGATTCTGGAGCCGGCTGTGTCTTCCATTTCCTATAAAGATGCCGGGGTCGATATCGACGCCGGCGATGCGCTGGTCGAGCGCATCAAGCCGCTCGCCAGGCGCACCCTGCGTCCCGAAGTGCTGGCGGGCATCGGCGGCTTCGGCGCGCTGATCGAGATTTCCAAGAAATTCAAGGAGCCGGTGCTGGTTTCCGGCACCGACGGCGTCGGCACCAAGCTGAAGCTGGCGTTCGAACTGAACCGCCACGACACCGTCGGCATCGACCTCGTCGCGATGAGCGTCAACGACATCCTGGTGCAGGGCGCCGAGCCCTTGTTCTTCCTCGACTACTTCGCCACCGGCAAGCTCTCCCTCGACACCGCCGAAGCGGTGATCGCCGGCATCGCCACCGGCTGCGAGCAGGCCGGCTGCGCCCTGATCGGCGGCGAGACCGCCGAGATGCCCGGCATGTACCCCGATGGCGAATATGACCTGGCCGGCTTTGCCGTCGGCGTGGTGGAGAAATCGAAAGTCATCGGCGGCCAGTCGATCGCGGCAGGCGACGTGGTGCTGGGGCTGGCGTCATCCGGCGCGCATTCCAACGGCTATTCGCTGATCCGCAAGCTGATCGACATCAGCCACGTCGGGTTCAAATCCGATTTCCACGGCCAGCCGTTCGCCGACGCCGTGATGGCGCCGACGCGGATTTACGTCAAGCCGCTGCTGGCGCTGATGGAAAAGCTCAACGTCAAAGGCATGGCGCACATCACCGGCGGCGGCATCACCGGCAACCTGCCGCGCTGCCTGCCGGAAGGCGTCGCCGCGCGCGTCGACCAAGCCAGCTGGACGCGCCCGCCGCTGTTCGACTGGCTGCAGCAGGCCGGCAACGTCGAGCCGGCCGAGATGCTGCGCACCTTCAACTGCGGCATCGGCATGTGCGTGGTGGTGGCGGCAAGCGACGCCGCGGCGGCGATGGCGCACCTCACCGCCAGCGGCGAAACCGTGTGGCGGATCGGCGAAATCGTCGCGCGTCCCGACGGCGCGGAGCAGGTGATTTATTCGTGAGTTGTCGCGTCGTCGTGCTGCTGTCCGGGCGCGGCAGCAATTTCCGGGCGATTGCCGAAGCGCAGCTGCCGATTGAAATCGTTGCGGTCATCAGCAACCGCCCGCAGGCGGCGGGGCTCGAATACGCGCGATCGCGCGGCTTGGCTGCCGTCGCGCTCGACCACACCCAACACCCCGACCGCGAGTCCTTCGACGCCCTGCTGGCCGACGAGATCGAGCGCCACCGGCCCGACCTGGTGGTGCTGGCCGGCTACCTGCGCATCCTCAGCCCGGCCTTCATTGCGCGTTTCGAGGGCCGCCTGCTGAACATCCATCCCTCGCTCTTGCCCATGTTCCCGGGGCTGAAAACGCACGAGCGCGCGCTCGAAGAAGGGGTGAAAATCCACGGCTGCACCGTGCATTTCGTCACCGCCGACCTGGATCACGGCCCCATCGTCATCCAGGCCGCGGTGCCGGTGCGCGCGGACGACACGCCCGAGACCCTGGCGGCGCGGGTGCTGCAGCAGGAACACCGCATTTATCCCCAAGCCATTCGCTGGTTTGCCGAGGGGCGGCTGGCAATTCATCATGGCCGCGTAAACTTGAAGGACGATTTGACGTCACAGTCTGTGTTTTCCACGGAAAGGTGACGATGCTCAAAATCCTCCTGCTGACCGCCACCCTGTTTGCCACCGCGGCCCAGGCCGCCCTAAAGGACTCCGATCCACTACGGGCTGAAGCCCGTGTGGAGTCGTATGCGGCGCCGCAGCAGATGAATCTGGTATACGACCTTTACCGCAATGGCCAGAAGCTCGGCCAGGTGACCGACACCTTCGCCCGCAGCGGCAGCCGCTATACCCTCGTCAGCGAAACGCGCGCGAACGGCCCGCTGAAAATGCTGTGGCCGGGCACCATCCGGCTTGAGAGCACCGGCGTGGTGACGTCGAAGGGTTTGCGTCCCGCGCAATTCCAGCATGCCCGCAGCGATGCGCCGCACAAGCTGGCGATCGCGCGCCTCGACTGGAAGCGGCGCAGCATCGTCTACCGGTACAAGGGGAAAACGTGGACGGTCGACGGCTTGCAGCAGGGTGCGCAGGATCAGCTTTCGCAGGTGTACCAGTTCATGTTCGCGCCCAGCCTGCCCGCCGATTACAGCCTGCAGGTGGTGAGCGGGCGCGATCTCAACGACTATCGCTATGCGAAGAGCGACGGCGGCGCCATCCAGACGCCGCTGGGCGCGTTGGCCACCCGGCGCTATCAGCGCATCCCGCAAAAACCCGACGAAAAGGCCATTACCGTATGGGTCGCGCCCGCGCGCGGCAATCTGCCGGTGCAGATCCGCGTCAGCGAAGACGGCGTCACCCTCGAGCAGCGCCTGGTGAGCGCCAGCGTAAAGGGCTGAACAGGTGGGGCGCAGCGTTCGCCCGTGGTGGTTGGCGCTGGCGGGATCGCTGCTGCTGCATGGCAGTCTGCTGGGCGGGCTGGAATGGCGGCTTCCGCAGTGGGTGCCGCCTCCCGAACCACCCGCTTTTGACGTGAAACTGGTTCCGGCACCGACGCCGGCTGCTGTCGTGGCGGTTTCGCCTCCCCCCCGGACGCCCCCTCCGCCCAAACCGGCCGTGCCCCGGCCGCCCTCGCTACCCGTGACGCCCCTTCCCGAGCCGCGGGTCGAGCCGGCACCCGGGGCGGCAGCGTCTGAAGCGCCCGCCGACCCCGGCTTGGCCGGCTCCGCGGCGGCACTCGCATCGCCGGCCGCGGTCCCGGACGCCGCGCCTGTCGAACCCGGCTCCGCCCATGTCCCGCCATTGCGCCTGAACGCATTGCCGCCGCGCCTCGATCTGCGGTTCCAGGTGCGCTATGGGCTGGCATCGGGCGAGCAAACCCTGGTGTGGGTGAACGAAGGGGAACGCTACACGCTGATCAGCGTGGCGGCGGCGAGGGGACTGACCGGTGTGTTCTACCGCGGCCGCTTCGTGCAGACCAGCCGCGGCCGCATCACGCCGCGCGGTTTGCAGCCGGAAGCGTTCTGGGATCAGCGCGGCGACAAACACAGCAGTGCGCGTTTCGATGCCGCCAACGGCCGTCTCACGCTGAATCCGGCAAAGGGCGCGCCGCGTCACTTCGCTTACGAGGGCGACGTGCAGGATGTCCTCAGCCTGTTTTTCCAGCTGGCGCTGACGGTGCCGCCGCCAGACGGACAACTGAGCTATCGGGTGTTCAACGGCAAGAAGCTGCGCGACTACAGGTATGAAGTGCGCGGCGAGGAAACGCTGGAAACCGCGCTGGGCGCGCTGCGCACGCTGCACCTTGCACGGGCGGCCGACGGCGACGGCCGCTTCGAGGTCTGGCTTGCCATCGACCGGTATTATCTGCCGGTGCGCGTGCTGCGCAGCGACGACAAGGGCAGCGAGATGGAGCTCGTGCTGCTGTCGATTTCGCCCTGAGCGCTACTGCGGCAGGCCGCTGACCTGCACGCCCGGCGCGATGCCGCGGCGCTGGAATTCGCCCTGCCGCACTTCCAGCGCGTAGCGCACGTCCGCGCCCGGGCAGTGCAGCGCCTCGGTGCGCGGCCGCATGTCGGCGAAGCCGGCAATGCGGCCCGTCGAATCGATGAACGCAATCGACAGCGGCAGCGGCGTGTCGCGCATCCAGAAACAATGCCGGCCCGGCTGCTCGAACACGAACAGCATGCCGCCATCGGCGGGGAGATGCGTGCGTCCCGTCAGGCCGCGGGCGCGTTCGTGCGGGGTGGCTGCAAGCTCGACCTGGAAAGCATGCGGGCCGACGCGCAGCGGCAGCCGGGCGTCGTTATCTGCGGCGGCGGTTGGGCTGTGCAGCAGGAGCAGCGCGAACGCGCCAAAACCTGCGCTACAACGCATCGCGCATCTGCTCGGCCAGCTTCAGCGCGGCTTCCGGGTCGGCATCCAGCACGTTGAAATGCCCCATCTTGCGTCCCGGCCGCGCGGCTTCCTTGCCGTACAGGTGCAGCTTGACGGCTGGGTGAGCGAGCAACGTGTCCCAGTGCGGGCCGCCGTTCCGCCAGCGGTCGCCGAGGATGTTGACCATCACCACCGGCGACAGCAGCCGGGTGTCGCCCAGCGGCAGGCCGGCGAGCGCGCGCACCTGCTGTTCGAACTGGTCGGTGACGCAGGCATCCAGCGTGTAGTGGCCGGAGTTGTGCGGGCGCGGCGCGATTTCGTTGACCATCAGGCGGCCGTTGGCGACGAAGAATTCGACCGCCATGACGCCGACGTAGCCGAGCTTGCCGGCCACCGCGCGCGCCATCTCGCGTGCCCGATCGGCGAGGCTGTCGGGCACGCGGGCGGGGACGATGGAGACATCGAGGATGCCGTTTTCGTGGCGGTTTTCGGCGACCGGAAACAACGCACACTGTCCCGCATCGTCGCGCGCCAGCACCACCGACACCTCGCGCTCCAGCCTGACAAAGCCCTCCAGCACGCAGGGCTGGCCGCCGAATTCGCGGAACGCGGCGCGCGCGTCCCCGGGCGTGTTGATGCGCGCCTGGCCCTTGCCGTCGTAACCGAAGCGCGACACTTTCAGCAGCGCGGGCGTGCCGGTCGCCGCCAGCGCGGCGTCGAGGTCGGCCTCGCTGTTGACCAGCGCGAACGGCGCGGTGGCGAAGCCGTTGTCGGCCAGCCAGGTTTTTTCGTGGCCGCGGTCCTGCACGATGGCCACCGCGTCGGCGCCGGGCGACACCCGGCAATGGTTCGCCAGTTCGATCAGGCTGGCGGCCGGGACGTTCTCGAATTCGGTGGTGACGGCCGCACAGGCGGCGCCGAGTTGTTTCAGCGCGGCATGGTCGGTGTAGTCCGCCCGCACATGCACGTCGGCCATCTGCCCGGCGGGGCTGGCGGCATCCGGGTCGAGCACCATGATCCTGTAGCCCATGGTGCGCGCGGCGATGGTGAACATGCGGCCGAGCTGGCCGCCGCCGAGGATGCCCAGGGTCGCGCCGGGCAAAAGGGGCAGCTCCGCCCTAAAGGACTCCGATCCACTACGGGCTGAAGCCCGTGTGGAATCGTATGCGCCGGGCAGGACAGGAAGCGGCTTATTCGACATCGGGCAGTTCCATCGCGATCACGGAGTCGGACTGTCCCTTGCGGAAGTCGCCGAGTTGCGCCGCCAGCCCGCTGTCGTAGCGGGCGATCAGCGCGGCGGCGAACAGCGCCGCGTTGGCCGCGCCGGCTTCGCCGATGGCGAAGGTGGCGACCGGGATGCCCTTCGGCATCTGCACGATGGAGAGCAGCGAATCCATGCCCTTGAGATATTTCGACGGCACCGGCACGCCGAGCACCGGGACGAGGGTCTTGGAGGCGATCATGCCCGGCAGGTGGGCGGCGCCGCCGGCCCCCGCGATGATCGCCTTGAGCCCGCGCGCTTCCGCGCTGGCCGCGTACTCGTACAGCAGATCCGGCGTGCGGTGCGCGGATACCACCTTGGTCTCGAAATGGATGCCCAGTTGCTTCAGCAGCATCGCCGCGTGCTTCATCACCTCCCAGTCGCTGGAAGAGCCCATCACC
>JAJYXA010000032.1 GCA_021791235.1 Pseudomonadota bacterium | reverse complement strand
GGGCGAGGACAGATTTTGACGATTTTGCAGGGCAATAGTCGTTCTATTGCCCAAAAAAGCGGCGAAATATGGACCGGCCAGGCGGATTTGCAGCCGATTCCCTTCAAGTCCGACAGGCTGCTAGGCCTTGCGTTCCAGCGCGATGCCGGCCAGCTCGATAACAACGCCCAGCGCAAGCACCGCCAGCCCGGCCCAGATTTCGGGCGCCAGGAACATCAGCACCCCGCCCAGCAGCACCAGGAAACCCGCCAGAACACGCCTCGACCGCCGTTTGCTCAACATGCCCGCTCCCCGATCCAGGATGGATGGCTACTCGTAACGCAGAAAGTCTTCGGCGAGGGTGTCGGTGCCGTAGCGGTCGATCAGCGCCTCGATCTCCGACAGCAGCGTGTCGTCCTCGTCCTCGTCCATCACGCCGTCGCCCACCAGGCGCGCGCCCAGGCCGGCAAGCAGGGCCTCCCTGACCACGGCGAGCGTAGGCGGGTTTTCGCGGTTTTCGTCGTTGATCACCGACTCGATCGCGCGCGAAAGAGGTTCGCTGGCGTAGACCTGCACGAAATCGACGGCAAGTGCGGTTGCGCCGTACTCCTCGATGAGGGCGTCCAGTTCGTCGAGGAGCGATTCGCTGACGTCGAAGTGATGCAACCGCTCGGCCTCGTTGAAGTCGGCCGGCAGCAGGTCGGCGAGGAAGCGGCGCACCGCCATGAGCGTGACGGGCTGCTCGCACTCCGGATTGTTGACCCGGCTGCTGAGCAGCGCCGACAGTTGTGGGCTGACGCGGCTGGCGACATCGATGGAATTACGGATCATGGCTGTCCTGTTTGTCTGGGGGCATAGGCTCGGATCGTGAATTTTTCAATCTCACCGCCTATATCAAGGTATAGCAGATGGTTTTCCGGTTTCGCGCCATGTATCGAGCGTAGCGCGAGATTGAAATCAACGGACATCAAGCGGAAGGCGATGAACACCAGCCACCCCCCACACGCTTTACCCCGGCCAGGGCTGGCTGCCGCCCTCGAGGCCAAGCTCGGTTTCCTCAAGCGGCCGGACGCCTATCCTGAGGCGCCCGCGCGGGTGGAAGCGCTGGAAACCCACATGTCCTGGGTCTTCCTCACCGACACCCATGCCTATAAGCTGAAGAAGCCGGTGCGCTACGCCTACCTCGACTTCAGCACGGTCGAGGCGCGGCGCCTGGACTGCGAGGAGGAGGCGCGGCTCAACCGGCGTCTGGCCGCCGACGTCTACCTCGGCGTGATTCCGCTGGTGCTGGGCGCTGATGGTCGAATGAGCCTGGGCGGGGCGGGGGAGACGGTGGACTGGCTGGTGCGGATGCGGCGGCTGCCGGCGGATCGCATGCTCGATCGCCTGCTGCGCCGCGGGGCTGTCGAACAGGCGGAAATCGGTCGTCTGGCCCGCCGGCTGGCCTGTTTCTATGCTGAGGCGGCTGCAGAGGCCATCACGCCCGAGGCCTATCGGCAAGGCCTGGCCGGGCGGATCGAGGACAACCTGCACGAACTGGCCAGCCCTGAATTCGGCCTCGCCCCCGGGCTACTGGAACGCCTCGCCCACCTCCAGTTGAGTTTCCTGCAAAGCCACGCCGAACTGCTCGATTCTCGCGTGCGGCAGGGCCGCATCGTCGAGGGCCACGGCGACCTGCGGCCGGAGCACGTGTGTCTGCTTGCGGAGCCGGTCGTCATCGATTGCCTGGAGTTCAGGCGCGAATTCCGCATCCTCGATCCGGCCGACGAACTGGGCTACCTGGCGCTGGAATGCGAGCGGCTGCACGCGCCGCAGGTGGGGCGCTGGCTGCTGGAAGCGTATCGCGAGGCGAGCGGCGACGCCCCGCCCGAGGCGCTGATTCATTTCTATCAGAGCTGCCGGGCGGTGCTGCGCGCCAAGCTTGCCCTCTGGCACCTGCGCGACGACGGCAGGCATCCGCCGGGCAAATGGATCGCAACGGCCGGGGATTATCTCGAACTTGCGCAGCGGCATGCCGATTCGGCAGCAAGCTGACGCTCAGTCCTGCAGCAGCTCGACCAGCGAACCGCCGCCGTGCAGGCGGCGGATGGCCTCGGCGAAGAGCGGCGCCGTTTCCAGCACCTCGACCCGGCTTTGCAGCAACGCCGACGGCAGCCGGAACGGCGGAATCGTGTCGGCGACCAGCACTTTTTCCAGGGCCGGATCGGCCAGCACCTCGGCCGCCGCGCCGGCAAACACGCCGTGGCTGGCTGCGGCGAACACCCGCTTCGCCCCCAGCGTTTTGCAGGCGGCGGCCGCCCGCGCCAGAGTGGTGCCGCTGCTGACGAGGTCGTCGATGATGATCGCGGTCCTGCCGCCGATCTCGCCGACCACCGCCTCGCCGGACACCACGCCCCCGCTGCGGCGCTTTTCCATGAAGGCTGAACCGACGGGACGGCCGAGCGCACGGGCGAGGGAATCGCGAAAGGCATCCGCCCGCTTGACCCCGCCCGCGTCCGGCGACACCACCACGATGTCTTCGTCCTGCAGCCGTGCCGCGAACCAGGCGACGAACAGGCCGCGGGCTTCCAGATGCTCGGCCGGAATGCGGAAGGCATTCTGGTAGGCGGCCAGGTTGTGCACGTCCAGGGTCACCATCCGGTTGGTGCCCACCGCCTCGAACAGCTGGGCGACATAGCGGCTGCCGACCGGGTCGCGCGGCTTGGTCCGGCGGTCCTTGCGGGAATAGGCCAGATAGGGGCAGACGGCGGTGACCCGGGCGGCCGAGGCGTCCTTCAGGGCGCCGATGAAGAACAGCAGGCGGACCAGCTTGTCGTTGGCGCTGATGCCCGGCTCGCCGTAGAGCGAGTGGATTACGTACACGTCCCGGCCGCGCACGTTTTCCAGCGGCCGCGCCTTGTGCTCGCCGTCCTCGAATTCGCGTTCCTCGTGGCTGGAGAGCGTGATCCCCAGCGCTGCCGCCACCCGTTCGCCGTAGGCGCGGCTGGCGTCAAGTGCGAACAGGCAGGGTTCTTCCCGGGTCATCGAACGGTCTCCGACAGGCGCCTAAGGTGCTGGCATCGTTTTAATAATATGCCAGACTCAAAAGGGAACTTGCCCAAAAGAAAGGTAAAACCATGCAACCCAAGGAATGTTTCTACAAGGCGCAGTTCGGTTACTGTTGGCTGGAGGGGGAGCAATGGCTGTTTCAGGCGGTGGATGTGACCGAGAAGCCGGTGGGCGAACCCGTCAAGGTCGAACTGAGGGACCTGGTCTTTCATCATGATGAGGACGAGGAACTGCATTAGGACACCGCGCTGAACGCTACGCCTGTATCGGAATCGGAAAGCCGCCCACATGAACGCCTTCACGGAATCGCCGGACCGGGCGCACTGGCAACTCCAGCCGGGCGACGCGCTGCTGATCGTCGACGTGCAGAACGACTTCCTGCCGGGCGGCAGCCTGGCGGTGCCGCGCGGCGACGAGGTGGTGCCGGCGCTCAACCGCGCGATCGACGCGTTCAAGGCGCGGGGCCTGCCGGTCTGCGCCACGCGCGACTGGCATCCGGAGCGGCATTGCTCGTTTCGCGAGCAGGGCGGACCGTGGCCGCCGCACTGCATCGCCCACACGCGGGGCGCGGAATTCGCCGCGGCGCTCCGCCTGCCGCCTGCCGCCGCCGTGATTTCCAAGGCGACCTCGGCGGACCGGGATGCCTATTCCGGCTTCGAAGGCACCGACCTGGACGCGCGGCTGCGCGCGGCCGGCGTCCGCCGGCTGTTCGTCGGCGGGCTCGCCACCGACTACTGCGTGCTCAACACCGTGCGCGATGCGCTGCGGCTCGGCTACGAGGTGATGCTGCTCAGCGACGCGATCCGGGCGGTGGACGTCCGGCCCGGCGACGGGCAGCGTGCCGAGGCGGAGATGGCGAGGCTCGGCGCGCAGCGCATCTCGCTGCAAGGCCTGTCCGCATGAATCCCGCGACCAGCGTCCTGCTGACCGATCTTTATCAGCTTACCATGCTGCAGGGCTATCACGACGCCGGCATGGAAGACGTTGCGGTGTTCGAGTTCTTCGTGCGCAGGCTGCGTCCGGGGCGCGGTTTTCTGCTGGCGGCGGGGCTCGAACACGCGCTGGAATTCCTCGAACAGGTGCATTTCACACCCGAGGAACTGGAATGGCTGGCGTCCACCGGCCGCTTCAGGCCGGCCTTCCTCGCTTCGCTGGAAACGCTGCGCTTCACCGGCGACGTCCATGCGATGCCCGAAGGCACGGTGTTCTTCCCCAACGAGCCGATCCTGCGCGTGACGGCGCCGATCGCGCAGGCGCAACTGGTGGAAACGCGGCTGATCAACCTGCTGCACCTGCAGACCCTGATCGCTTCCAAGGCCGCGCGTTCGGTGCTGGTGGCGCCGGACAGGCTGCTGGTGGATTTCGGTCTGCGTCGCGCGCACGGGGCGGAGGCGGGCCTGCTGGCGGCGCGCGCGAGCTACCTCGCCGGCTTTTCCGGCACCTCGACGGTGCTCGCCGGCCAGCAGTTCGGCATCCCCCTGTTCGGCACCATGGCGCATTCCTTCGTGCAGGCGCACGACGACGAGGCGCTGGCCTTCGAGCATTTCGCCCATGCGCAACCTGAAAACGTGGTGCTGCTGATCGACACCTGGGATACCGAGGCGGCGGCGCACAAGGTGGTGGCGCTGGCCCCCAGACTGGCCACTGCCGGGATCCGCATCAAGGGGGTGCGCATCGATTCCGGCGATCTCGCCGGGCATGCCCGCCGGGTGCGGGCCATCCTCGATGCGGGCGGCTTGAATCACGTCATGATCTTCGCCAGCGGCGACCTCGACGAAGTCGCGTTGCGCGACATGCTGGCCGTCGCCGCGCCGGTGGACGGCTTCGGCGTCGGCACCCGCATGGATACGTCGAGCGATCTGCCTTACCTCGATTGCGCCTACAAGCTGCAGGAATATGCCGGCAAGGCACGCCGCAAGCGCTCCGAGGGCAAGGCGACCTGGCCCGGACGCAAGCAGGTGTACCGCCGCCACGACGCCGACGGCCGCATGGCACGGGATGTGGTGACGCTGGAAAGCGACGCCCAGCCGGGCGAGCCGCTGCTTGAACCGGTGATGCGCGAGGGACGCCGCCTGGCGCAGGCACCGAGCTTGCCGGACGTCCGCCGTCATGCCGCGGCTAACCTCGCCCGACTGCCGGAACCGTTGCGCCGTCTGGAAGAATTCGAGTATCGAGTGGAAATTTCCCCTGTGCTGCACACACTCGCGGCGCAGGTCGACCGGCATTCATCAACCCGCAAGAGCGACCTGACAAGATGACGCCCATACCGCCGCTTTCCCCCGACCGCCTGTATCGACCCTGCGATACCGGCCGCTTTGGTTTCACGACCACCGCCGAACTCGAGGATCTCTCCGAAGGCATCGGCCAGATGCGCGCCATCGATGCGGCGCATTTCGGCATCGGCATGCGCCATGCGGGTTACAACCTCTACGTCATGGGGCCGCCCGGCAGCGGCAAGCGCACCCTGATCCGACAGGTGCTCGACCAGCGCGTGGGGGAAGCGGCCAAACCGGCCGACTGGTGCTACGTCCACAATTTCGGCCAGCCGCACAAACCGCGCGCGATTCGACTGCCAGCCGGCATGGGGGTCCGGCTGCATGCCGACATGCAGCAACTGGTGGCGGAACTTCAGGCCACGATTCCGGCGGTGTTCGAGGGTGAGGAATACCGCCGCGGCCTGAGCCGGATCGACGAGGAATACGGCGAGCGCCAGGCCCAGGCATTCGCCGAGGTGGGCGACGAGGCCGGCAAGCAGGGCGTCGTTTTGCTGCGCACGCCGAACGGCTTCTCGTTTGCACCGGCCAAGGGCGACGAGGTCATGAGCCCGGACGATTACGAGAAATTGCCGCCCGAGGAGAAAACGCGCATCGAGCAGGCGATTGCCAGCCTCCAGGCCCGGCTGGAAAAGGTCATCCGCCAGGCTCATCAGTGGCGGCGCGAGCGCATCGGGCGGGTGCGCAAGCTCAACGAGGAGGCGGTGCTGTTCGCCGTCGGCCACCTGATCGACGACCTGCGCCGCGACTATGCGGATTACCCGGCGGTGTGCGGCTATCTCAACGAGGTGCAGCAGAACGTCATCGAGAGCATGGACGAGTTCCGCCATCCCAAGGAAGCCCTGGCGGGCTTGGCCGCGCTCACCAGCGAACTGCCCGATTTCAGCCGCTTCCGCGTCAACCTGCTGGTGGGGCGGGATGGGACCGAAAGCGCGCCGGTGGTCTATGAGGAGCACCCCACCTACCAGAACCTGATGGGGCGGGTCGAACATGTCTCCCAGCTCGGCGCGCTGGTCACCAACTTCCTGCTGATCAAGCCGGGGGCGCTGCACCTGGCCAACGGCGGCTACCTGCTGCTGGACGCGCTCAAGCTGCTGACCCAGCCGTTTTCCTGGGAAGGGCTGAAGCGCGCGCTGTCCACCCACGAAATCCGCATCGAGTCGCTCGGCCAGATGGTCAGCCTGGTCAGCACCGTGTCGCTGGAGCCGGAACCGATTCCGCTCGACGCCAAGGTGATCCTGATCGGCAATCGTCTGCTGTACTACCTGCTTGCGCAATACGATCCGGAGTTCGGCGAACTGTTCAAGGTGGCGGCCGATTTCCAGGACGAAGTGGAACGCAGTGGGGATAACGACCTGCTGTACGCGCGGCTGGTCGGCACCCTGGTGCGCCGGGAAAAACTGCGGCCGTTCGACCGCGGCGCGGTGGCGCGGGTGATCGAGCACAGCGCGCGGCGCGCCGAGGACGCGCACAAGCTCTCCACCCACATGGAAAGCCTGGCCGACCTGGTGCGCGAGGCCGATTACTGGGCCATACAGGGCAAGCGCGAAGTGGTGGCGCGCGCCGACGTCGAGCGGGCGATCGAGGCGCAGATCAAACGTGCCGACCGCCTGCGCGATCGCGCGCATGAAGCCATCCTGCGCGGCATCCTGCTCATCGACACCGAGGGCGAGCGGGTGGGGCAGGTGAACGGCCTGTCGGTGCTCCAGTTCGGCGATTTCAGCTTCGCCCAGCCTTCGCGCATCACCGCCAATACCCGCCTGGGGGAGGGCGAACTGGTCGACATCCAGCGCGAGGTCAAGCTGGGCGGCTCGATCCACTCCAAGGGCGTGCTCATCCTGTCCTCCTTCCTGGCTTCGCGCTACGCTGCCGACCAGCCGCTTTCGCTGGCCGCCAGCCTGGTGTTCGAGCAGACCTACGGCCAGGTGGAGGGTGACAGCGCCTCGGTGGCGGAACTCTGCGCGCTGCTGTCCTCGCTGGCGAACGCACCGATCCGGCAGTCGCTGGCGGTAACCGGCTCGGTCGACCAGTTCGGCCGGGTGCAGGCGATCGGCGCGGTGAACGAGAAGATCGAGGGCTACTTCGACATCTGCAACAAGCGCGGCCTCACCGGCCGGCAGGGGGTGCTGATTCCCGCATCCAACGTGGCGCACCTGATGCTGCGCCGGGACGTGGTGGAGGCCGCAACGGCGGGGCGCTTCCACGTCTACGCGGTGGAAACGGTGGGCGAGGCGCTCGAACTGCTGACCGGCATCCCGGTCGGCACCCCCGATGCCGAAGGCAGCCTCGACCAGCGCGTGGCGCAGCGGCTCGCGCATCTGGCCGAGTTGCGGCGCAGGTATGCGAAGAAAGCCGAACCCGGTTCCGGCGGCAAGCAGGAGCCAGATGATGAATGAGCCGTCCGCACGCCTCAGGATATGGGTGGCGCTGGACGAATCGCCGCGCAGTGCCGCTGCGCTGACCGCCGCCGCGGCGCTTGCCGCCGAACTCGATGCGGAACTGGCCGGTCTGTTCGTCGAGGACATCAGCCTGCAGCATCTGATCGGCCTGCCCTTCGCGCGCGAATTCAGCGTGCTGTCGGGCGAACTGCGCCCGCTGTCGCTGGGGGAAATGGAGCGGGTCTGGCGGCGCGAGGCGGCGACCCTGAAGCGCCAGTTGGCCGAGGCGGCGGAACGCCTGCGCCTGCGCTGGTCGTTCCGCGTGGCGCGCGGCAGGGTGCTGGCCGAGGTGAGTACGCAGGCGCAGGCGTTCGATCTCGTCGTGCTGGGCAAGCGGATCGGCATCCGTGTCATGACGCTGACCCAAACCATGGCGACCGGCGTGTACCCGAACGTGCGGGCGGGGCCGGTGCTGGTGCTGTTCGAAGATCGTTCGACTTCCTCCCGCAGCCTGGAGTTGGGCGCCACGCTGGCGCGCCGCAATGGCGCCGAACTGGTGCT
>JAJYXA010000191.1 GCA_021791235.1 Pseudomonadota bacterium | reverse complement strand
TGGTGCATCATCGAAATCTGGCCGGCGGGGCCGCCGAAGCTGACGAAGCCGAGCTTGAGCCAGTATTTGAAGGATTCGCCCAGGGTGACGGGCGCGGGTGCGGTGGGGTGTGCGGCGTCCAAGAATCATGCTCCAAACGTGGGTGGATAAAACCAGGCTTGGACGGGACGCCGTCTTGCAGGTGAAATGTTCACCCCGACGCCGGGGGCTCTGGTACCCCGACTGTGCGATTTTAGCGTATTGCCGCGCAGTGCCGCAATGCGCGTGCTTCATTGGGCAAAGGGGGAGGCCGCGCGTCTGACGGCGGGGTGGGTATGGCTTTGGAATTCGGATGGTGTGCCCGCCTGCTCTGCCGGAACACTAAAAACAGCGTGAATAACCATTCATGATAATTAATGTAATCTATTAGAAAACGATATTATCAGTTATGGATTATCTCTCTTAGGATGGGTTGGTAGTCCCAATCGGGTGTTCTTAGCAGAGGCCAACCATGTTCAGTCTGTCCAATATGCTGATCCCTGCGATCCTGTTTTTTGCACTGGGCTTCATTGCACAGTTGATCCGCTCGGATCTGAAATTTCCCGCAGATCTCGCCAAGGTGCTTTCGATCTATCTGCTGGTCGGGATCGGGCTCCATGGCGGGATTGAGCTGGCCAAGGCCGACCTCGCCAGCGCCATCGCCGCGATGGTCGCGGCGTTGGGTCTCGGCTTCGGGTTGCCCGTCGTCGCCTATGCCATTCTTTTGAGGGCGGTTCGCATCGACCGGCTGAACGCGGCAGCCATCGCGGCGCACTATGGTTCCGTCAGCGCCGGAACGTTTGTCACCGCGATTGCCTTCCTCGACGCCATGAAGGTTCCTTACGAAAGTTACCCTGTGATCATGCTGGCCATCATGGAGTCGCCCGCCATCATCATTGGTCTTGCCCTCGCGAACATGGCGCGCAAGGGGCAGGGCGATGGCCACGAGAAGCGGGTGAGCCGTGAATTGGTGCATGACGCCTTTACCAACGGCAGCGTCGTGCTTTTGCTGGGCAGTATGCTGATCGGCGTGATCGCGCAACCGGCCGGGTTGAACAAGATTCTGCCCTTCTACGACACCATGTTCATGGGCGTGCTAAGCCTGTTCCTGCTCGACATGGGCATGGAAGCCTCGCGCCGCATCGGCGACTTCAAGCGAGTCGGCCCGTCGCTGCTGGCCTTCGGCATCGCCATGCCGCTGATCGGCGCCGCAGTTGGCCTTTCCGTCGGACACTGGGTGCTTGGATTCGGCGTTGGCGGCACGCTGCTGGTCTCGGTTCTGGCGGCGAGCGCCTCCTATATTGCAGTGCCGCCCGCCATGCGTCTGGCGATTCCCGAGGCCAGCCCGGCACTGTTTCTGACGCTGTCTCTAGGGGTCACCTTCCCCTTTAATGTCATTGTGGGCATCCCGCTATACTTCAGCGCCGCCCAGTGGATCTCGCGCTAACCGGTAAGGAACGTCATGAAACCCGTCAAACGCATCGAAATCATAATCGAGGAAATCGAGATCGAGAACGTCATCGAGGAGCTTGATCGTATCGGCGTCGTCGGCTACACCATCGTGCCCCGTGCCGGTGGCCGGGGCGAGCGCGGTGTGCGCTACGAAAGCGTGCAAGGCCTCGGCAACGTGCTGCTGACGATCGCGTGCGACGAGCGGCAGGCCGCACAGGTGATCGAGACTATCCGGCCCATCCTCAAACGCTATGGCGGCGTCTGCCTGGTGTCGGACGCGATGTGGGTGATCCACGACTCATGATCGGGTGACGCGGCGCCGCGTCCGGCTTGCCGGTCGTGGCTGCGGCAGGGTCACCACACGGCCGGCCTCGTTCAGCACGAAGTCGTGGAACGCCTGCACAATGGGCGTCATGCGCTTGCCGCTGCGATGGACCAGATACCACTCCTTCATGATCGGAAAGCCTTCCACGCTCAGGATGGCGATCCGCCCCAGTGCCAGCTCGAATTCCAGGGTGTGCATGGAAACGATGCCCAGTCCCAGGCCGGCCATCACCGCATGCTTGACTGCCTCGTTGCGGCTCATTTCCATCGAAGTGTTGAGCTTCACGTTGCGCTGGTCAAAGAAACGCTCCACGGCGTTTCGCGTTCCCGAGCCGCGCTCGCGCAGGATGAAGTTCTCAGCCACCAGGCGGCCGAGCGGGATGCGGCTTGTCTGTGCAAGGGGATGATCCGGGCGTGCAATGATGACCAGGGGGTTCTGCATGAAGGCCTGGGCATTCAATTCCAGGTTGTCCGGTGGTGTTCCCATGATGGCCATGTCCGGGATGTTTTCCTGCAACTGGGCTACCAGTTCCTCACGGTTGGTCACATCGAGATGAACCTGCGTCCCAGGGTGATGCTTGATGAATTCGGCCAGTAGATAGGGCGCGAAATATTTGCCGGTGCTGGTAACGGCGAGCGAGAGGGTTCCCCGCTTTACGCCTTTCATGTCATCCATCACCGATTCGATGTCGCGGAACTGCTGCGCGATGGCGCGACTGAAGGCGACCATCTCCTTGCCCGCTTCGGTCAGAAAGATCTTTTTCCCCATCTGTTCGAACAACGGCATGCCCACTTCCTGCTCCAGTTGCTTGATCTGGGTGGACACCGCGGGCTGGGTCAGGTGCAGTTCCTCGGAGGCGCGGGTAAAGCTGGAATTGCGCGCCACCGCCTCCAGCAGCCGCAACTGGCGAAAGGTCATGTTCATGGCTGTTTTCCTTCAGGGCCAGATTTTAAACCCATACAAATAATGGAATGGTAATAATAATATTTATTCATTATTAATTATGAATGTCGCTCCGTATATTTGGCAACAAGGGTGGGATCGGCGGAAGCCCGACGCGCCTGATCCAACGATTAACTGCTGAAGCAAGGAATATATCCATGAGCCAAGCGACCACAAGCACCAAAGAAGAGCACCTGACAGGCATTGAAGCGGCGATCGCCCGCCGTCAGGCACGCTCCCGGTATGGGAAGAAAGCGGAAAGCGGCGGCCCCACGCGGTCGAGCGCCAGCGCCACCGAAGCGCGCCTCGCTGCGCGCGGCGGGAACGCTTCGCCGGCGTCAGCTGCCGCCCAGACCCAGGCCATGGCGAGCACGGAAATTCCCGGCTGCGGCTGTCAGCACGTCGAGCCCTCTTTGACCCGTGTCGAGTACGCACGCCCCGTCTTTACCCCGGAGCCCATTTCGGCTGCGCGCCAGCGTCGTGTCGAACAATCGCTGAAAGGGCGTGGTGATGCACCGCCTTGCCGCCCCTGCGGTCGGGTGCGCCCCGAACCGCAAAAGGTCGAACTGGGCACCACGCTGGCAGGCACGCCGGTGACCGGCAACCAGGTGGAGCGCACCGCGCACGTGACGGGCAACGAGTCGGGCGGTTGTCGCGCGATTACCGGCACCGAATATATCGGGGCCGAACAATACGGACAGTTTTGCGGCTCCGCGCCCGCACCCGCACCGGCCAAGGTGGGAGCCAGCACCACCAGCCGCGGGCGCCGGGTGACGGGCACGGAAGTGGGGCGCAGCGGCAAGGTCACCGGCCACGAGGCCGGTACCTGCAGGCGCGTGACCGGCACCGAATATCTCGCCGCCGAGCAGGAAGCCGAATTCTGCGGCACGTCGCCCGAACCGCATCCGGAAAAGGCCGGCCTCGGCATGACCGCCAGGCAGAACCTGGTCAGCGGCAGCGATCTCACGCGCAAGGTGAGCGTGACCGGTGGCGAATCCGGTGCGAACAGGGCGATCACGGGCAGCGCCTATGCCGATGCGAGTCGCTTGCGCAGCGCAGCGGGAGAAGCGCCAAAAAAGGTGGAAACCCGTCACACGAACGCGGGCAGCGCGGTGAGCGGCACTCTGGTGGGTCGTTCGTCGAAAGTGACCGGCGATGAGCCCGGCGGCTGCAAGCGTGTGACGGGTTCCGACTACATCAGCGCCGAGGAATTCGCCTCCTTCTGCCGTGCGGAGCCGTTTCAGCCGCCAGCCAAGGTCGGCGTGTCGCGCACCCTGAAGGGCCAGGACGTTTCGGGTACCCGGATCGGACGCTCATCCCGGGTGACGGGCGACGAATACGGCGCCTGCAAGCCGGTGACCGGGACGTCTTATATCGGTGCCGACCAGTACGCCGATTTCTGTGCCGCGCGTGCCGCGGCCGAGGCGATCAACCGTGCCCGTCTCGGACGCAGCCCTGCGCTGAGCGGCATGCAGCCGGGGCCGGATGCCAGGATGACCGGCAACGAACGTGGCGAATGCCAGACCGTGAGCGGTACGCCCTACCTTGGCGAAGACCAGCGGGCCGCCGCGTGCGGCGGCCCGCCGCCGGCGACGCATTACCGTGCCCGCGGTCCGGAAGGCGCGACACCCGGCGCCGGCATCACCGGCAATGCCATGGAACTGCAGGGCGGACGTCAGCCGGGCGATTTCTCGGTGGCCTCCCCCGCGCGTTCGGCCCGCGACAGTGAAACCCGGCGCATCACCGGCAGCGCCTACGGCGGCACCGGCCGCATCACCGGCTCGCTGGCGCGCGCCACCGGCCTGGTTTCGGGCACGCCCGAATTCCGCTACCGCGAAGAGGCCGTGAGCGCGGTGATGCCGGTCGCGATTGCAGCCGAACCGGGCCCGGAGCGCATCACCGGAGAAGGTCGGGAGCGCCTCGTCACGGGGGATGCCTGGGATCGCGGCGACCGGGTGACCGGGACCGAAGGGCGCTCCGTGGCACGGCGCAATCCGACCCTGCGTGGCGAGTCGCGCGGCAATGGCGCGAATGCACGCGCCTTCCGTGAAATGGAACACCCGGTGCCGACCGCGAGCCGCATTACCGGCGGCAGCGGCAACAGCGCGAGCGGTGCGACGGTGACCCTGTCCGGCGGCGCCCGCGGCTAACCCGGACGAGACAACGGAAGCCCGACGATGGACACCCGCAACCGCCTGGAAGGCATGCGCGGCAGCGGCCACTCTGCCCCGGTGGGCATGGCGATGCCAAGCTGGCCGCAGCGCCACAGCTTCTGCCCGCCGGGTACCCGGGCGGACAGCGGCGGCGAGTGCGTGGGCGCGCAGTGCGTCCCGCGCGCCCACCCGCTCGCCGACCAGGCCCGGAACACGCGACTGGCCGACTACGAGCGCAGGGTGTGGGCGCGCTTCGACGCCATCGTGCCGACGCTGAAACAGGTTGCGGCGCTACAGCATGAAGCCGGGTTCGAGGCGCAGGCGCAGGCGATCGCACGCGACCGGCTGGGATTCGAATTGCCTGCGGCGGTGCTGTCCGATGCCTGGATCACCACGCTCGACATGCGCAAGCTGTATGGCTACAGCGTGCTGCATGCGTTCCGCGATCTGGCGCGGGATGCCGCCGCGCACATGCTTAACGGTGTCGAGGAAGCGGAAGCGATGACGCGCTTCTTCATCGAATGCGGCTTTCACGAAGTGGACGTGAGTGCCTGTGCCGACGGCCGCCTCAAGGGGCTGCTGCAATACATCCTGCGCCTGCCCCAGCAAGCGGTGCGCCGGCACCAGGCCTACGCTGGCTCGATGTTCGACGTCGAGGCGAACGTGAAGCAGTGGACCGAGACCGAGCTGCGCCGCTTCCGCGAAGGCATGCCGACGCTGCCGGATTCGGGCACGCGCTATCTCAAGATCGCGGTGTACCACTTCAGCAGTTCGGACCCGCATCACGAAGGCTGCGCCGCGCACGGCAGCGACGACCGCCGCGCGGCCCAAAGCGCGCTCGATCGGCTGCGGGCCTTCGGCACCGCGATTGAAAACGGCTTCTGCTGCGGGGCATCGGTCGCCACGCTGCTGATCGGCGTGGACACCGACAACGATGCAATCCGGGTACACGTGCCGGACGGAAAAGGCGGCATGAGCCTCGACTGCTACGTGGACAACATGGCGCTGTACCAGGCAACAGCGGGGCGCTCCGAAACCGATGCGCGCTGGAGGCTGGGCGCGATCGTCGACGAAACCGCGCGCCAGCATGGGCGGAGCGCGCCCGATGCCGGCATGCGGCGCCTGATCGAACGGCTGCTCGCGAACAACCTGTCGCAGATCGACTACGTCTGCGCATACCACCGGGGCCGCTATGACGACATTGGCCATGCCGAACGCTTCATCAGCATTGGCGATGGTTTCGACGAGGTGCACCTGCGCAACCTGGCCTACTTCGGCCACATGCACACGGTGGAAGAAGGCGCCGCGGACATGGATGTGGGCATCGGGATTTTCACCCGGCTGAACGTGGCGCGCGGGCTGCCGGTTCCGATCGCGATCCACTACCGCTACGACAGCCGGGTGCCGGGATCGAAGGAGCGTGCGGCGGCGCGCTGCCGCCGGGTCAGGGCCGCCATCGAGGCGCGCTACCCGGATCTCGCGAAGAACGATCTGTTGTTCTGCGCCATGACGGTGCAGGCGCAGAAAGCGGGCAGCACGCTGGAATGGGCGGAAGAAAACGACATGGACGCACACGGGCATTGAGGTGGAGCAATGAAGATCATGCAAGTGGAAAAGACGCTGGTTTCGACCAACCGCGTTCGGGAAATGGGGCATCGCCCGCTGCTGGTGGTCAAGGAAAAAAGCGGCACCCGCAGCGTTGCGGTGGATGCGGTGGGCTGCATCCCGGGCGACTGGGTGATTTGCGTCGGCAGCTCCGCTGCGCGCGAGGCCGCGGGCAGCAAGGAATTCCCGAGCGATCTCACCATCGTCGGCATCATCGATCACTGGCAGGAGCACTGACATGGAGATCATGCGCGTGGTGTCCGATCTGGTGGCGACGCGACGTATTGCCGGCCTTGCAAGCGCATCGCTGCGCGTGCTGGCCGACGACAAAGGCAGGCTGTCGGTGGCGGTCGACCCGGTCGGCGCGCCATCCGGGAAGTGGGTTTTTACCGCCGGCGGTTCGGCCGCCCGCTACGGCGCCGGCGATTACAGGGTTCTAACCGATCTGACGATTCTCGGAATCATCGATCAGTGGAATGCGGAGGTCACCCTCCGCGAGGCAGGCAAAGACGTTTTATCAACTGTGTAAAGGAGAAACACCATGGCAAGCGCAATGACAGGTATCGCTTTGGGAATGATCGAGACGCGCGGTCTGGTTCCCGCCATCGAGGCGGCGGACGCGATGACCAAGGCGGCGGAAGTTCGGCTGATCGGCCGCCAGTTCGTGGGCGGCGGGTATGTGACCGTCCTGGTGCGCGGCGAGACCGGCGCGGTGAACGCGGCGGTGCGCGCGGGTGCCGATGCGTGCGAGCGCGTGGGCGATGGCCTGGTCGCCGCCCACATCATCGCCCGCGTTCACAGCGAGGTGGAGAACATCCTGCCTACCGCTGAAGCCGCCTGACGGATTGTTTGACGAAGACCTCACTCAAGGAGATTCAAAATGGCTACAGGTATGACAGGTATTGCGCTCGGCATGATCGAGACGCGCGGTCTGGTTCCCGCCATCGAGGCGGCGGACGCGATGACCAAGGCGGCGGAAGTTCGTTTGATTGGACGCCAGTTCGTGGGCGGCGGGTATGTGACCGTCCTGGTGCGCGGCGAGACCGGCGCGGTCAACGCGGCGGTGCGCGCGGGCGCCGATGCGTGCGAGCGCGTGGGCGACGGCCTGGTCGCCGCCCACATCATCGCGCGCGTCCACAGCGAAGTCGAAAACATCCTGCCCGCGGCGGCAGCGGCCTGATCGAGGCGTGCCATGGATAGGGCTGAAATCAAGGGCGGCAGCATGACGGGCACGACCACGGGCGTTGCGCTCGGCATGATCGAGACGCGCGGTCTGGTTCCCGCGGTCGAGGCGGCGGACGCGATGACCAAGGCGGCGGAGGTGCGGCTGATCGGCCGTCAGTTCGTCGGCGGCGGTTATGTCACCGTCCTCGTCCGCGGGGAAACCGGCGCCGTGAACGCAGCGGTTCGCGCCGGAGCCGATGCGTGCGAACGGGTGGGCGACGGCCTGGTCGCCGCCCACATCATCGCCCGCGTGCATGGCGAGGTGGAGAACATTCTTCCCACCGAACCGGATGCCTCGGCTGGCGGACGCGACGGCGAGGTGGCCTGCGTCGCACTCTAGGCGCACGGGCACCGATCAAGGAGCAAGGCATGGCAATGGATCCACGACTACTTGGTTATCTCACCCGGGCACTGGGCCATGAAACGGCTGCGGTCCAGCAGTACATGGCCCAGTCCAGACTCTGCGACCTGTGGGGCATGGCGGAATATTGCAGCCATTTCCGGCAGGACGTCATCGAGGA
>JAJYXA010000226.1:1401-8328 GCA_021791235.1 Pseudomonadota bacterium | reverse complement strand
GGGGCTGCCGAAGATAGCACGTAGAACACCGGTAAATCGCTTTGGCGTTCAGCCCGAAAGAGGAATGGCGTCTGCTCCCGTGATTGCTCGCGCGGAAAATCGAAAAACGTCCACAACAGGCGGTGTTGACCATAGGGGTCTAGACCGTCGAGTTGTACCCAATCCTTGTAAGCGAAGGCTTCGCGCACGGGCGAAATGCGGCTCAGGAAATAGCGTTTGCCATTCATCTTTACGCTCCGGAAGGCCAATGCGCTTGCCGCTCTTCGCGCACGGCAAACTGCCAGCGGCGACGCGAAGCGGGCTGGTCGCGGCGGGTGAAGCGTGTCTGCTGATCCGGCGCGATGCCGGTTTCAGCGTCGGCATCCCAGAACAGCATCGGCGTGTCCTCCACCATTTTGCCAATTACCCGTTCAGCGGTTTGCTGGTCGTTATCCCATATCTGTTTTGCGGTTGCCGAAAAGCTTAAATCGGCCAGCGCGGTCTCAATGTTTTCCGCTGACGCTATGACAGGCATCAACGGCAATGCAAGCGGGCAGGATTTACGCCCGAGGTAGAGCGTGAAGACCGGCGCGAGCAGTGCGTCGCGCAGTTCAGCGAGCGTGTGCGGCGCACCCTCTCGCGCCCACAGCGCAACTGCTGCAAAGGCATCCTGCCGATAATCGCGGCGTGACAGAATCGTCCCGCTAAATTTAACCTCAGATCGCTTCTGGCGAACCACTTCCAGAATTTCTTCTCGGCGAGTGGCATAACCGGTTTTTCTTGGGACTTCTGCGGTTTGGAAGTCGGTCAGCGGCAAACCCGGTTGGGTCAGCTTGACCGCCATGCCGTATCCGTTCGCCAACGCCAAGTGCTGCGTCTCCCATTGCGGGCCGAGCGTTGCGTCCTGGGTTGTATCCGGGCGGCGCAGCCCCAGCGCCGCCGCGAGCAAACCCAGCACGGCAGATTTGCTGGGTGCAAGACTCGAAGGCCGCGTTTCGCCCACCGCAATGTCGCCCCAGGCCGACAGCGGGCCGTATAGCTGAAAGCTCAGGTAATCCCTCATGGGTTGCCTCCGCAATCCGCCGCCCAAACCTTGAGCGCCTCGAAGTCGCCCTCGCCAGCCGTGGCGTTGATGCTGCGCGAGTCGAGGGGCACCCCCTTGTAGTAAACCTTGTCCAGGTTGTCGCGCATGGTCATCAGCGCGGACGCCGCATCATTGAGCATGTCTCCGTCGTGTACCGGTTTCATGAATGCCAGCGACAGCGAACGCGGCTGACGCTCGCCCTTTTCAGCCAGCACGTAATACGCCCAGGCGCGGCTGGCGAAGCTGTTTTGCTTGCCGGTGGGGGCGACAGTTGCAGCGGCTTCGATCAATGCCTGAATGGCTTTTTCGGCGAGAGCGGCTCCCAGATTTTCACGCAGCAGGTCACAGTCGATGCAGACATATTGATAGAACAACCCAGCCCCGAAACCTTGCTCACCCATGTGCGCGGAACCTGCGTCCACTTCGCGTGTATTGAGATCGTCCACGGCAGTAAAGAAGTCGTCTTCCGCAGCGGCACGGTGAACCGTGATGGCGTGGGCGACCTGACAAGCGGCTTCGGTATTGAACCCAGGGCTATCAGCCAACATGCGGCCAAACAAGGCAATGTCGGCAGCCGTGTGGTGTTTTCGCAGCAAGCTCAGATCGGATTCTGTCGGCGCACGACGTTCGCTTGCTATCGTGTCGGCCAACGCGTCGATAGCGGTTTCCTCTTCGGGGCTGAAGTGCGCGAGTTGCTCGATCTCAAGATCGTTGCGCGGCTTGTCTTCCTTTTTGCCTTTGAGTTTTCCGAAGCACGCGGCAATGGCCTGTGCCCATTCCTTCGCATCCTTTTCCTTGACGCCTGCTGCGACAAGTCGCTCGTAAACTTTGACTCCCCGGAGCTTGGTGCGCGTTCCCATGTGTCCGGCGAGCGCATCCTCGAATTGCTCGGACGTGCGCCATGCACGTTTCAGGCTCTGGCTGGAAATACGCAGCCTGTCCACGCCGCCCATCTTGGCGCTTTTGGGGCGGTTGAGGTCATCGCGGTTGAGGCAGGCGGGCGGGTAGCTGGTGAGCAGATGCAGTTGCAGGAAAGTCGTCATGGTTTTCTCCATTGAAAGTCGGTTCAGGGTTTGATGGGCGCGGCAGCGTAGTAGTCGTAGGCAAGGCGTCGGCGCGGGTCGTAAGTACGCTTTTCGTCCATGCGCGACCAGTTCCAGACCGTGGCGGCGAGGTCAGCCAGATTGGCTTGATCGTCCAGAAGTGCCAGTGCCCGACGTAGCAAGGTGTATAGCTCCTCGATATCGTCGCAGGCGAGAATGCGGCGCAAGCGCAGCTCCGAAAAAGCAGGTGAAGAGCCGCCGGATTTGGGTGTGCCCATGCTTGCCGCGAGGCCGACACCCGTCGGGGTCTTGATGCGTGCTGCGAGTCCCGCGATGGTGGCGATCTTGGCGAGCGGCAGGTTGTCGTTGCCGATGCCGTAGCCCTGGCTACGCAGCGCTCTCAACAAGCGCATATACGCCGGACTCAACATGACCTCGGTGAGGCTGGCGGCGCGGCGTAGCGCCGCACGCTCGCCCTTGTCGTGCTCCAGATTGCGCCACCATTCACTCAGTAGCGCGAATGATGGATGCTCTAGTTTGCCCTGCGGGAATGGATATTTGTCAGGTTCGCTCATGGTGTCCTCCTGTTTCGGTTCATGGTTTTTTGCGAACGGGTTTGGGTAGCCCCAATAGTTTTCGTAACGGCATACCGTTCAATGCCGTTACGAGGTCGTTGCGTGCTCCGGCAATTCGTCTTGGGTTCATTACGTCGAGATTGCTGGCACCGGAATGACGGTCAAAAATAATGAGGGCTGTGGCACTCAAAATCCCCAGCCAGCGTTCCAATACGGCTTGTGCAAGAGGGTCAGCGGGAACGGTGTTGCGCAGCGAGCGCAAATGAACATAAAAGGCTGCATCTGTTTCGTCCCAGAAACTTTCGGTAAAGCCAAGCTCATCCGTCCTGATCTTGCTTTTTTCCGGGAACAAAGCGGCCTTTAAGTATTTACGGACATCTCCTTCCACTTTCTTTGCGCCGACAATCATGCGCGTTACGCCATCACTAAAAAGTGCTTCGTGCTCTTTTGGGATGGCAAGGATTGGCATGGCGGCGTCGTACCAGCAACGCGCTTTCATGTTGTCCATATCGAATCCGAATGCCCATAGCTGGGCATCTTTCCCCGTGATGCGGAACTGTTCAACGACTGCTGCTGGTTGCCTTCTTGTGCTTCCCTCTATACTGTTTTCCACAAAACCAAGCCAGTGTCGGTAGCCAACTCCACCGGGTTGGGGGTGAATGGCAGATGGCTCGCCCCTTTCATTAATGGAATAAGGTGAGAGGGGATGTTTGGGTGTTATCCAGGCCGGGCGCTTCTTCTTTTTCTCTTTTCCGTCGCGGCCTAATTCGGTGTATTCCTCTTGATAGGTCAGCCCTCCCGTCATATCGTGAAAGCCAACACAAGCTGATTCGTCGATCAGCCCGCACACGGCGCAGGCTGAAATCGCATCAGTTGGCGTGCTGCTGACTATGAAATTTAGCCGCATCCGCCTAGGCATTCCCCAGAAAACATGCTCCGGGTTCATGGTCGTCGAGTGAATCGTTTTTACTGGCACGGTATCAGTGATAAATGCTTCCGTTTTCAACCAGGGGAAAGTCATATGGTCGGGCGTGCCGCTGGAAAACGTGTCGCCGTAAATTACATTGAGCCACACTGTCTCCCAGAGGCTGTCGCCCATAACCAGCGTGGTGAGTGGCCCACCGCCTCGCAAACTGGTGAACTTTCCATCGCCTCCTCCGCCGCCACTGGGCGCGAAAGTCTGGAGCGTGTAAAGCGCTGCGGCTGCACAGGAACGGCATAAGCACTCGCCGCCGTATGGCCGTCTCTGAAAATGATCGGTATTGTTTTTGAGTGCGCTGTCCGTGGCGGCACCGATGAGCAAATACGTAACCGGGTGTGCTTCGGCGTCGTCTCTGAGCCGTTCCTGCATGAACAGCGCGCCTTCTTCACTCGTCAATTGAAATGCGGGGAAAAGCGACGCGAAGCGTTCTTTCAGCACATCCGGTGCAGGTGGGCTTTCCCGCCAATCCCACCACTGATCCTCGTTGGGCGTACAAGTAGTTTGCAACAGCCCGATCAGGAACTGCGTCAGTGCGCCGTCGAAATCCGGGCGGGGACTGGCGACGGCAACGATGCGGTTGTCGGCGGGACCGTCGGTCAATTCCCACGGTGCGATGCGTTGGGTGCTACCGTCGGCGCGGCGCACCGGGATCCAGCGTTCAGAGATCAGATTCATCGATGGCTTCCCCTTTTTCGATATTCAATCCGGCCACGGGCGAATAGATCACCCGGACTTCTTCGTTTTGTGCGTTCGCCGCCCAGCCGCGCCAGTCTGCGCCGCAGTCTTCCAGCGGCACGATCAGGCAATGCCGACCTTCGTCGATCATGGTCTGGCGCACCAGTTCGAGCAACCCGGCGTGACGAGCGTTTTCCTTGGCGATGAGATATCTTGCCACGGTCAGCTCGGAGAGCGCCCAGTCCAGATGGGTGCCGGTTGATGCCCAAGGTGCGAGCTTGCCGTCGATCAGTTTCGCCAGCCGCAGGCGAACGGTTTTTTCACCCAGGCGCGTGGTGATGTCGGTGTAGCTGTCTTCGTCTGGCCATTCGTTGCTGGTGGGGTCGTAGCCTTGGTTGAAACTCAGCACATTGCTGCGAGCGATGCCCTGATCAGCCTTGCACGCGCCTTCGGCTCTAGCCGTCACTTCTTGCAGCGCCACCGGGGTTTGCTCGTAGCCATCAGCGCCGTAGACCGACTCGATCATGTCGCGCGCCTGCTCGGTCAAGTCGAACGATTTGTGTTGATTCAGCCAGCGGGCGGTGAGCCAGAGCTTGCCGTGGTCGGGATAAACCTTGACCGCTTTGGGCAACAGCCGCTTGTACCAGGCTGCTTCGGCATTGTTGGCAGGTTCCTGCATCAACACGCCCAGATTGGCGCCGCCCCGCTGGTCTTCTTTGGCAGGGCTGCCGTCAGCATCCCGCTTATGGCGCTGCAAACGCCCGGCGCGCTGGACGATGAGATCAATCGGTGCAAGGTCGCTCACCATGTCGTCGAAATCCACGTCGAGCGACTGTTCGATGACCTGCGTGGCGATGACCAGCTTGCGGCGTCGGGTATCGGGCGTGCTGGTCGGCCCGAAACTCTGGTGAATGCGCTTGCCGATTTCCAACCGGTCGCAGAGTGCGAAACGGGCGTGGAACAAGGTGGCGGGCGTATCTGGATGGTCTTTGTTCCAGTCAATCCAGGCAGCGACAGCATCCACGACGGTATTGCGCACCCACACGGCGCAGCCGCCGCGTTCGGTGCTGGCGTGCAGCCGTTTGGAAACGGCATCCACATCGGCCAGCGGCTGGATGGTAACTTTACGCGACGCTTCCTTGCGCGCTGCGATAGGTTGTTCATTGAGGCCGGCAGCATGGAAATGCGTGGCGAGCGGGTAGTCGGATTTTTCGGGCGGGATGGTTTTATAACCCGCGCCTTCTGCGAACGCTGCGAGCAAGCGTGAGCGTTGATCCGATGGCAGGGTGGCGGACAGCAGAATCGCCGAGCCGCCCAATGCGGCATGAAAGCGCAGCAGGCGCGACAGTAGTTCGCCCATGTAGCAATCGCAGGCGTGTACCTCGTCCACTACCAGCACCTTGGTCGAAAGCCCCAGCAGCCGCATTGATTGGTGGCGCAGGGGCATCACCGCGAGTAGTGCCTGATCGATGGTGCCGATGCCGAAATCGGCAAGCAAGGCTTTCTTACGGCTGTCGGCGAGCCAGGCGCTGCTGTGTTGGGAGGCCGAGGCTTCTTCGTTACGCTGGTCGTATCCGGCGTCGCGGCGTTGCAGGGCATCGAGTCTTTGCCTGACCCTGGCGGCGGAGTGCGCCAGCACCAATGACGGGTCGGCTGACGCGAAAAATCGTTTCCAGGTTTCCAGATCGGCGTCGTGCCGTTTCTTCTCGATGCGGTCGAACATGGCGTCCGCTGTCGCCATGGTGGGTAGGGCAAAGTACACTCCCTGGCCGCAGCCCGCCGCCATGAGCCGCGCGGCCAGTGTCAAGGCCGCTTCGGTCTTGCCGCCGCCGGTGAGTTCTTCCAGCACGAAGAGTTGCGGCTTTGGCTCGATGGCGACTTCGTTGGCCCAGACCTGTAAAGGTGTGGGCGATTCAATGTGGGGGAACAATGCGCCGAACGTCGCTTCGGTAGCAGGCGATGAGCCAGTGAGTCCGCTTTCCTGCACGGCGTTATGTGCTGTAGGCAGCGCGATGTCCTGCCAGTATTGCTCCAGGGTTTTGTCCGGGTCGCGGTATTTGAACCAGAGCGTATTCGAACCCAGCCAGTCCGCGAGAACTGCCAGACCTGCAATCAGCCAGGATGCTTGCTTGTAGCGATCAAGCTGGCCTTCTGTGCGGGCAGGGAAAGCCCAGTCCGCTGGCAATAGCAGGTGACGCATCGCGAAAACAAATTCCGCAGCATCGCGTCGTGCCGTGTCTGCGGGGAATTGACGTTCGACATGTGCGGTTAGACCGTGACTTTTTGGTGGGCGTCCGTGGTGTCCAGTTACTGCTGCAGCCCACAGTCGCAGTAAATTACCCTTGCGCTCCGCAAGCTCCGGCATTTGCAGCCACTGTGGCAGACATTCCATCGTCAATGCGTACCCCAAAGTGTCATGTCGCACGTCGTATGCCACCTTGGGGGTGTGCCCAAACGGGTTCTTGGGTAGGGCTTGGAAGCCGCTGCTGAATTTTCCGAGGTCATGCACTGCAAGCAAGAAGATGAGCCAAGGTTCGACCTGACGAACGTCCATCCCGGATAAACGCGACAGGTTCTCCAGCCATGCGG
>JAJYXA010000226.1:0-1391 GCA_021791235.1 Pseudomonadota bacterium | reverse complement strand
GCGGGCTGTTGGCGCAACAAGACTTGCCCGCAAGCCGCAACATCCAGGCTGTGATACGCCAGCGGATGCCACTTGGGCATGCCGGGATAGTTGGGATCGGCCTTGCCCCAGTAATGCAAGATCAGGTTGAGCTTTGCAGTTGTCATGGCATCTTTTATATCAGGTGCTGGGCTCATAACCTGGGCCTGTCGCTTCCCCGCACCGATACTGGCTTTCCGCCGTTTCAAGCAAGTTTTTCGCGGCCTCGCGCAGTTCCGACGGGGCTGTAATTTCGACATCCGGCCCGTATTTGAGAATGTCCATCAGCAACTCACGGTCGTCCGAATAGGGCAACCGCAATTCGTAGCGGCCATCGTCCAGCCAGCGGCTTTGTTGCTCGGGGTGCCAGATTTCTTCAGCGACCCAGCGGGCGCGTTTGGCAGTGAATCGCAGCACGGCGATGGCGTGGGGTTGGCCGGCGAAGATACCGTAGCTGCTGCCGAGTTCGCGGTTGAGGGTGGATTCGGCGATGGCTTTGGCGCGCTTGGCAAGCGGTTCGACGGCGCGGATGCATTCGACGGCGAAGATGCGCAAGCCTTTCTTGTCGTGGCACCAGGCGTCGAGGTACCAGTTGTCGCGATAGTGGGCGAGGCGCTGGGGGGAGATTTCGCGGTGGCTCGTTTCGTCGCGTTCGCGGTTGTAGTAGTCGATCCGGAGGCGGTGGCGTTGCAGGACGGCGTGGGCGACTGCCTGGAAGTGGCGCGGGTTTTTGCGCCGAGCCGCGATGCTCAAGAGCCGGATGCGCTGGGTGGCTTCGCCCGCGCCGAGGTGGTGGCTTTGCAGCAACTGGTCGATGCGGGTTTGCAGGGGGCGCAGGTGGTCGTCGAGCAGGCCGGGTTCGAGGTTGGCGAGCAGGTGTTTCAGGGTGACGAGGGCAAGCAGTTCGTTGGCGGTGAACCACAGACCGGGCAGGGGGTGGCGGCCGTCGGCGGTGTCGTAGCGGTAGCCGCCGCGCTCGCGGTCGTTGACGATGGGGGCGCCGAGTTTGTCGCGCAGGTCGGCGATGAGGCGGGTGAGGGTGGAACGCGAAAAACCGTGCTCGCCGATGAGCGCGGCGCGCGGAATGCCGGTTCGCCGCCCGTCAAGCAGGCGGTGCAGGCGATAGAGTTCGTCGAATTTGCTCAAGTGGGCAGGTTCGCATGTTGACTCATTGTTCTTGCCGGTTGTGCTACTTGTGGGATCGAGTGTGCGTTATGCGAAGGGCGCTTGCAAGTCCAAGTCCAGGGTGACGCTGATTTATTCGTCACACCGGCGAAAGCCGGTGTCCGGTTGGTTGATTTCACTGGATTCCGGCTTTCGCTGGAATGACGAAAATGGAATTAATCAGCGTTTCCATGGGGCTTAGATCGGAA
>JAJYXA010000584.1 GCA_021791235.1 Pseudomonadota bacterium | reverse complement strand
CAGCAAGATCCAGGAAGCGGCGCCGCGAGGCGCCGTTTTCTTTGGCGATTGGCGTTGCGCGGGTAAAATGGGCGAACTTCCTGGCGCACACACATGAAAAATTTAACGCACTATCTGGGCCTCCTGGCGAAATTGCTGGTGTTTCTGCTGGTGTTGGGGTTTGCGCTCAAAAACAGCCATTCCGTGATTTTCTACTCGTATCTGGGCTACCTGTGGCAGGCGCCGTTGATCGTCATGCTGGGACTGGCTTTTGTGCTGGGCGCGCTGACTGGCTTGCTGGCCCTGTTGCCGACCTTGTTCCGGCTGCGGCGTGAAGCGGCGAAAAAATCGCAGGCAGCCGAGTTGGAACCCACCACCGACATCAGCGTGGTCTGAGCAATGGAATTCGAGTTCTGGTGGCTGCTGGCCTTCCCCCTGTTCTTTGTGCTGGGCTGGCTGGCTGCACGGGTCGACATCCGTCAGGTGGTGACCGAATCGCGCGCGCTGCCCAATTCGTATTTCCGCGGGCTGAATTTCCTGCTCAACGAGCAGCCCGACAAGGCCATCGAGGCCTTTCTCGAAGTCGTCAAGCTCGAACCCGAAACCATCGACCTGCACTTTGCGCTGGGCGGCCTGTTTCGCCGCCGCGGCGAACTCGACCGCGCCATCCGCATGCACGAGAATCTGCTGGAGCGCGAAGGCCTCGCCGAAGAGCAGCGCCTGCGCGCGATGAGCGAGCTGGGGCAGGACTACCTGAAGGCGGGCCTGCTCGACCGCGCCGAACAGGTGTTCGGCAAGCTCCTGGAAACGTCGCAGCACGGCCTGGCGCGCACCTACCTGCTGGAAATCTACGTGCAGGAAAAAGACTGGCAGAAGGCCATCGATGCGGCGCGCCTGCTGGAAAAGGACACCAGCAAACCATTGAACGCCGACATCGCCCACTTTTATTGCGAACTGGCGCTGCTGGAAGCGGCGAAAGGCCATCCCGACGCTGCCACGTCGCATCTGCAGCAGGCGCTCTCGGCCAATCGGCAGTCGGTACGCGCCAACCTGATGGCGGGCGATCTGGACGCGGCGGCAGGACGGCACGAGGCCGCCATTGCCGACTGGCGCCTGGTCGAAACGCAGAGCGCGGCGCACATGGCGCTGGTGGTCGACCGCGTGCTCGGCAGCTATCGCCAGCTGGGGCGGCTGGCCGAAGGCGTGCAGTGGCTGCGCGCCCTGTACGCGCGGCAACCGTCGCAGGACGTGTTCGGCGCGCTCTATCTGGCGGTATCCGAAACCGAAGGCGCCGCCGCCGCCAGCCAGCTTGCGCGCGAGGAACTGCGGCGCAATCCCAGCCTGCGTACCCTGGATCGCCTGCTGGAAGCCGAACTCGTCAATGCGGAACCGGAAGCGCGCGAACTCCTGCAGGTGGAAAAAACGCTGGTGGCCGCACATAGCCAGCGCATGATGCGTTACCAGTGCGGCAGTTGCGGGTTCAAGGCCAAGCAGTTCTTCTGGCGCTGCCCGGCATGCGGGCGCTGGGACAGTTTTGATCCCGAGCGGCGCGAGGGGGAGGGGTAGGCGTTAGGATTCAGGGGTCAGGATTCAGGGGTCAGGGAATGAAGAAGGGTGGGGATGACGCATAAAATTATCGTGGCGCTGGATTATGCCGATGCGGTGTCGGCGCTGGCGCTGGTGGTGCGGCTCGACCCGGCGCTGTGTCGGCTGAAGGTGGGCAAGGAACTGTTCACCGCAGCCGGGCCGGAACTGGTGCGGGCGCTGGTGGCGCGCGGTTTCGAGGTTTTCCTCGACCTGAAATTCCACGACATCCCCCACACCGTGGCGGCGGCGTGCCGGGCGGCGGGTGGGATGGGTGTGTGGATGCTGAACGTCCACGCCTCGGGCGGCCGCCGCATGATGACGGCGGCGCAGGAGGCGCTCGCGGGCCTGCCCAATCGACCGCTGCTGATCGCGGTGACGGTGCTGACCAGCATGAGCGCCGAGGATCTGGGCGAGGTCGGGGTTTCCGGCGCGCCCGCCGACCAGGTGCTGCGGCTGGCGCGTCTGTCGCAAGCCTGCAAACTTGATGGCGTAGTCTGCTCGGCACAGGAAGCCGCCATGCTGCGCGCCGATTTGGGCGCGAATTTCCGCCTGGTGACGCCGGGCATCCGTCCGGCCGGCGCGGACGTGGGCGACCAGCGCCGCGTGATGACGCCGGCGGAAGCCCTGCGTGCCGGCGCGACCGACCTGGTGATCGGGCGCCCGATCACGGGCGCGGCCGATCCACTGGCCGCGCTCAAGCAGATTCAGTCCGACGTTAAAAATATTTGGGAGAAGACGCAGTGAAAATTACCGTGATCGGCACCGGCTATGTGGGCCTGGTGACGGGAACCTGCCTGGCCGAGGTCGGCAACGAGGTGCTGTGCCTCGACGTCGACCCGGACAAGATCGAGACCCTGAAGGCCGGCGGCATCCCGATCTACGAGCCGGGGCTGGAAGACATGGTGAAGCGCAACGTCGCCGCAGGCCGGTTGCATTTCACCACCGACATCGAAGAGTCGGTGAACTTCGGCCAGATCCAGTTCATCGCCGTCGGCACGCCGCCGGACGAGGACGGCTCGGCCGACCTGCAATACGTGGTCTCCGCCGCGCGCAACATCGGCCGCCACATGCAGGATTACAAGCTGGTGGTCGACAAGTCCACCGTGCCGGTGGGCACCGCCGACAAGGTGAGGGCCGCCCTGCAGGAGGAGTTGAACAAACGTGGCGCCGCGATCGAATTCAACGTGGCGTCCAACCCCGAGTTTCTGAAAGAAGGGGCGGCGGTGGACGACTTCATGAAGCCCGACCGCATCGTGATCGGCACCGACAGCGAGCGCGCCACCCAGTTGCTGCGGCAGTTGTATGCGCCGTTCCAGCGCAACCATGACCGTCTCACGGTGATGGACGTGAAGAGCGCCGAACTCACCAAATATGCCGCCAACGCCATGCTGGCGACGCGCATTTCCTTCATGAACGAACTTGCCGTGCTGGCGGAAAAGCTCGGCGCCGACATCGAACAGGTGCGCCACGGCATCGGCTCCGACCCGCGCATCGGCTATCACTTTTTGTATGCCGGCTGCGGCTACGGCGGTTCGTGCTTCCCCAAGGACGTGCAGGCGCTGCGCCGCACCGGCCAGGAAAACGGCATACCGCTGCGCGTGCTCGACGCGGTGGAGGAGGCCAACGACGCGCAGAAGCAGATTCTGGTCAACAAGCTGGTCGCGCGCTTCGGCACCGACCTCAAGGGCAAGCGCTTCGCCATGTGGGGCCTGGCGTTCAAGCCCAATACCGACGACATGCGCGAGGCGCCGAGCCGCACCATGCTCGAAGCCCTGTGGGCGATGGGGGCGAGCGTATCGGCCTACGACCCGGCGGCGATGGAAGAAACCCGCCGCATCTACGGCGAGCGCGCCGACCTGCTGCTGGTCGACAGCCCGATGGATGCGTTGAAAGGCGCCGACGCGTTGTTGATCGTCACCGAGTGGAAGGTGTTTCGCAGCCCCAATTTCGACACCATGAAATCGCTGCTGAAGGTGCCGATGATTTTCGACGGCCGCAATCTCTACGAGCCGCAGGCGATGCGCGATCTGGGCTTCGAGTACCTCCCGATCGGGCGGCAGTAGGGCATGTACAAGAGCATCGAAGACTGCGTCGGGAATACCCCCTTGGTACGCCTCAAACGCATGCCCGGCGAGACCAGCAACACCATCCTGGTCAAGCTCGAAGGCAACAACCCGGCCGGCTCGGTGAAGGACCGCCCGGCGCTGTCGATGATCGAGCGGGCCGAGGCGCGCGGCGAGATCAAGCCCGGCGACACCCTGATCGAAGCCACCAGCGGCAACACCGGCATCGCGCTGGCGATGGCGGCGGCAATGCGCGGCTACAAGATGATCCTCATCATGCCCGAGCACCTGTCGATCGAGCGGCGGCAGACCATGCGCGCCTTCGGCGCCGAGCTGCAACTGGTGAGCAAGGAAGCCGGCATGGAAGGCGCGCGCGACCTGGCGGTGGCGATGGAGAAGCAGGGCATCGGCAAGATCCTCGACCAGTTCTCCAACCCCGACAATCCGGAGGCGCACTACCGCACCACCGGTCCGGAAATCTGGCGCGATACCGAAGGCAGGATCACCCACTTCGTCTCCAGCATGGGCACCACCGGCACCATCATGGGCTGCTCGCGCTACCTCAAGGAACAGAACCCCAGCATCCAGATCATCGGCGTGCAGCCCACCGAGGGCGCGCAGATCCCCGGCATCCGCAAATGGCCGGAAGAGTATGTGCCGAAAATCTGCGACCCCAGCCGCGTCGACCGCATGATCTACGTCAGCCAGCAGGACGCCGAGGAAACCACCCGGCGGCTGGCGCGCGAGGAAGGCATCTTCGCCGGCATCTCGTCCGGCGGCGCGCTGTGGGCGGCGCTGCAGGTGTCGAAGGAAGTCGAGAACGCGGTGATCGTCTCCATCGTCTGCGACCGCGGTGATCGCTATCTGTCGACGGGCGTTTTTCCGGCCTGAATTGACGATGATCCAATGTGGTGATACTTTGGTGTCACCTCTCTGAAGGAGATCGTCATGGCCACCACTACCACGCTCAAACTGCCCGAACCGCTCAAGGCGCGCATCGCGCCGCTGGCCGAGGCCGCGGGCAAATCGCCCCACGCCTGGATGATCGAAGCGCTGGAAGAGCGCGTCGCGCAATCCGAAGCCTATGCCGCTTTCATGGCCGAGGCGCTGGAAGCCGACCGCGAAATGACCGAGACGGGCGAGGGATACGACGCAGACGAAGTACACGCTTATCTGAAGGCGATTGTTGCAGGCGAAAAGCCTGAGTTTCCCAAGCCGGTCAAACTCTAAGCGTGGCCAGGCTACGCTACTCCGCCAGCGCAGCGCATGATCTTGGGCGCCTCGCGCGGTTCTTGATCGAGACAGACCCGCACGAAGCCGCCAGAACCATTCCCCTGATCGTATCCGCACTGGATATGCTCCGTTTGCATCCGAATATCGGTAGGCGTTATGGAAGCCAGGTGCGCGAACTGGTCATATCGCGCGGTAAAACCGGTTACATCGCGCTCTACCGCTACGACGAAATCCGCGATGTCGCACGCGTTCTGGCGATTCGCCATCAACGCGAAGTTGGCCCGTGAACGAAACACCACTGAATAAGCGCGACGCCTGATGGCCAAAACCAAAACGATCTACACCTGCACCGAATGCGGCGGTTCTTTGCCCAAGTGGCAGGGGCAGTGCCCGCATTGCAACGCCTGGAACACCCTGGTCGAAACCATTGCCGAGTCGGCCAAGCCGCGCTTCGCCTCGCTGGCGGCGACGAGCGCGGCGCAATTTCTGCACGACGTCGAAGCCTCGGAAGAAAGCCGCATCGCCACCGACATCGGCGAGCTCGACCGCGTGCTGGGCGGCGGCCTGGTGCCGGGCGGGGTGACGCTGATCGGCGGCGACCCCGGCATCGGCAAGTCGACGCTGCTCTTGCAGGCGCTGGCCGGATTGTCGGGCCGCCTGAAGACCCTCTACGTCAGCGGCGAGGAATCGGCGCGCCAGGTGGCGCTACGTGCGCGTCGCCTCTCCCTGCCCGAAACCAATCTGCCGGTGCTGCCGGAAATCCGGCTGGAGGCGATCCTGGCGCAGCTGGCCGAACTCAAGCCCGAAGTCGCGGTGATCGATTCGATCCAGACCGTGTATTCCGAGGCGCTGGCCTCCGCCCCCGGCTCGGTGGCGCAGGTGCGCGAATGCGCCGCACAGCTCACGCGCCACGCCAAGCAGACCGGCACCGCGATCATCCTGGTCGGCCACGTGACCAAGGAAGGTGCGATCGCCGGCCCGCGCGTGCTCGAACACATCGTCGACACCGTGCTGTATTTCGAGGGCGATACCGGATCGAGCTTCCGCCTGGTGCGCGCGTTCAAGAACCGCTTCGGCGCGGTCAACGAAATCGGCGTGTTCGCGATGACCGAGAAGGGGCTGAAGGGCGTGTCCAACCCCTCGGCGATCTTCCTGTCGCGCCACGGCGAGCCGGTGCCCGGCTCGTGCGTGCTGGTGACGCAGGAAGGCACGCGGCCGCTGCTGGTGGAAATCCAGGCGCTGGTCGATTCCAGCCACGCGCCGAGCCCGCGTCGTTTGAGTGTGGGTCTGGAGCAGAACCGCCTCGCCATGCTGCTCGCCGTGCTGCACCGCCACGCCGGCATCGCCTGCTTCGATCAGGACGTGTTCGTCAATGCGGTGGGCGGGGTGAAGATCAGCGAGCCCGCCGCCGACCTCGCGGTGCTGGCAGCCATCGTGTCCTCGCTGCGGAGCCTGCCCCTGCCCGACAAACTGGTGATGTTCGGCGAAGTGGGGCTGGCCGGCGAAATCCGCCCGGTGCAGCGCGGTCAGGAACGCTTGAAGGAAGCCGCCAAGCTCGGCTTCACCCAGGCCATCGTACCGGCCGCCAACCAGCCCAAGCAGAAGATTGCCGGCATGACCGTGCACGCGGTGCAGCGGCTGGACGAGGCGATCACCCTGTTCCGGGAAAGCTGAGCATCCATGCCAGCCTCCCCTCTCCCTTGAGGGGAGAGGGGCCGGGGGAGAGGGTGAGGGGCAAGCCCCTTGTCCAGAGCTCCATTCCATAACGGTTGACGTCATATAACGACATGCGTTATGGTTGGGCATGATTCTCGATTTCGCTGACAAGGAAACCGAATCGGTCTGGTGCGGCGAACGCGCGCGCAGGCTGCCTGCCAGCATTCAGGACATCGCGCGGCGCAAGCTGAGGATGCTGAACAATGCGCAGACTCTTGAAGATTTTCGCATCCCGCCCGCTAACCGGTTGGAGGCCTTGAAAGGCGACCGCAAAGGGCAGCACAGCATCCGCATCAACGACCAGTGGCGGATTTGCTTCAAATGGAAAGACGGCAGCTGCAGCGAAGTCGGCGTCGATTACCACTGACCAGGAGTGTGTCATGGCCAAACTGAAAAACATTCACCCCGGCGAAATCCTGCTGGAAGAGTTCCTGCTCCCCATGGGTATCAGCCAGAACGCGCTCGCGCGCGCAATCGGCGTGCCGCCCCGCCGCATCAACGAAATCGTGCTGGGAAAACGCGGCATCACCGCCGACACGGCGTTGCGCCTGTCGCGTACGTTCGGCACCAGCGAAGGATTCTGGATGGGCCTGCAGGCGGATTATGATCTGGAAGAGACGCGCAAGCTGATTGATGATGCGCTGAGGCAGGTGGAGAAGCTGGCGGCGTAGGGAATATGCGTAACCGTACCGGAAGGAGCGAAGCATCTATGAGCAAGCGCCTTAAATCCGTTCCGGCCTTTGCCTCGGAGGCCGAAGAGCGCACATTCTGGGAAACCCACGACAGTGCCGATTATGTCGACTGGTCAAGAGCCCGGCGCGTCGTCCTGCCCAACCTGAAGCCCACGACCAACACCATTTCGCTGCGGCTGCCCAAACACCTGCTCGACGCCATCAAGGCCGCGGCCAATGCGCGTGACGTGCCGTATCAGTCGCTGATCAAGATATGGTTGCACGAGAGGGTTGAGCATCAGTGATCCGATGCTGACGCTTTAATTTTCTCATGGGCTCATCGAATAACTGGCCACCGTCAGGTGGCCCAATGGAATCGGGGCCGCGTTAGCGACCCCGTATAGCCGCTTTGAGCGGCTCACAAACTAAAGCCCCCGGCTCTGCCGGGGGATACTTACCCACGAACTATTCTCCGTCAAGTCGTCCGTGGCGGTCTGGCTGCGGACCTAACCCATCACCTGCCCATGCTCCCGCGTGTCGTGGAACGCGACCTTGGGCCAGCGTTCCTGCATGAGTTGCAGATTGACGCGGGTGTCCGCCAGATACACCAGGTTGCCGTCGACGTCCTTCGCCAGTTTCAGTGAGTTGGCCTTGGTGAATTCGGCGAGGTGCTGGGCGTCGGGGCAGGTGACCCAGCGCGCGGTGTGGATGCCGGCGTTTTCGAAGCTGGCGTCGACGCCGTATTCGGTCTTGAGCCGATGGGCGACGATCTCGAACTGCAGCGGGCCGACGGCGCCGATTAGGAGGGTGTTGTCGGCGAAGGGTTCGAACACCTGCACCGCGCCTTCCTCGCCCAGTTCCAGCAGGCCCTTGTTCAACTGCTTGGCGCGCAGCGGGTCGCGCAGGCGCGGGCGGCTGAACAGTTCGGGGGCGAAGTAGGGGATGCCCTTGTATTGCAGCGCCTCGCCTTCGGTGAGCGTGTCGCCGATGTGCAGTTGGCCGTGGTTGTGGATGCCGATGATGTCGCCCGCCACCGCGTCTTCCATGCGGGTGCGCTCGTTGGCCATGAAGACCACCGCGT
>JAJYXA010000318.1 GCA_021791235.1 Pseudomonadota bacterium | reverse complement strand
CGATTGCTGAATGAGACAAATTCGGCGAGGTCCTGTAAACGTCGTCCGATTAAACGCGGCAAAGCGATCAATCGATCAAAACGAATATAAAATGATATTCACATGATAATACAATTATCATTTAGTGCATATCATGCACCTACTAGTGTCGTGAATCAGAAATAGGGGAACAAAATGAAACGGATGGATTTTTTCGCAGGGCAAGGCGCGAGGAGGCGACATAGTTCGGTCTATGGCAACGACGAGCAATGCCGCCATGCGGAAAAAGACGCCGTTTTATGTTTCGATATTTCTGATTCACGACACTAGGGCGCTGAAGCTACCGGCTACGAACTGACGTTCTTCCAAATATCTAAAAAATGCGCTTTTCCGCCGTCTCCATATTGAAGACGGCATTTCGTGTTACGCCTTTTTTATAACTTTTTTATTTAACCCCGGGTACCATAATTTTCCGGTCAAATCTGTCGGCTATCAGGTATCCATATTGTGCGAATCAAGCCATACGGGCTTGGGATCATTGGCTGTATTGCGCTCACTCTGCTGATCAGCCCTCTTCGGGCGGCCATCGATTTATCCAACATTGCTTTGCTCTATGTCCTCCTGGTGGTCGCAACGGCCATCTGGTCAGGGCGCGGCCCGGCCGTCGTGACGGCCTTGCTGGGGTCGCTGGCATTTGCCTTTGTTTTCGTCCCGCCGTACTTTTCCCTGGCCATTACCGAGGTTCAGCACATCATCACTGCCCTTATCATGCTGGGAGTGGCATTGCTGGTGGGGCATCTGACCTCTACTCTGAAAAGCCATGCCGAGACTGCTGAATTGCGGGAGCAGCATTCGCGCGCTTTGTACGTGCTGGCAAGCCAGCTCACGGCCGCTCAGACCCCAGCGGACGTGCTGAAAATCAGCACGCATTTTCTGACGACGTTGTTTCGCGTGGACGATGTCAGGATTCTCCCGCCGGGTGAATTCGACAATCTGCCGGCGCCATTGAGCCCGGCAGGCCTGGCGGACATCGTCGCCAGCCGAAATCTGGCCACCGTGCCTGTTCCGGGTACGACGCATGTTCTGATGATTGTGCCGTTGCGCGTATCGAAAGAATTGCAGGGCGTCCTCGGTATTGTTCTGGATGACGCGGGCATGCTGACGGGGCATGTCCGGGAGTTGCTGGAAACCATGGCCTCGGTGGTCGCAGTGGCCTTGCAGCGTATCCATTACGCCGAACTGGCCAAGGCGACGGAGGCAAAAATGGCTTCCGAAACTCTGCGCAGCGCCATACTCTCCGCGCTCTCCCATGACATGCGTACCCCGCTGACAGCCCTGGTGGGGATGGCCGACACGGTCGCGGAAGGGCGCGCCCAGCCGGACAAGCAACACGCCATGATTCTTGCCATCCGCGACCAGGCCCTGACCATCAACCGCATGGTCGGCAATCTGCTGGAGATGGCCCGGCTGCAATCCGGGGCGGTCACCCTCAACAAGGCATGGCAGCCGGTAGAGGAGGTCATCGGCGCCAGCCTGCAGCAGATGCGGCTGCAACTCGATGGGCATCCCGTCACGGTCGAGATCATTCCGGGATTGCCCCCGGTCGAATTCGACGCGGTGTTGATGGAGCGTGCGATCTGCAACCTGCTGGAGAACGCCACCAAGTACAGCCCGTCAGGAACCGGGATAGAGCTGTCGGCGGGGAAGACGAACAATTGGTTGGAAATCGAGGTGTGTGACCGCGGTCCAGGTTTGCCTGATGGCAGCGATGCGGAAATTTTCGGCCTGTTCCGCCGCGGCCAGCGCGAGTCGAACATCCCCGGCGTGGGGCTGGGGCTGGCCATCGTCCGCACGATCGTTGAGGCGCATGGGGGTCGCGTCGATGCGGAAAACCGCAGCGACGGTGGCGCCTGCTTCAGGTTGCACCTGCCGATGGGGGCGCCACCCCACGTCGCCGAACTGGAAGCCGAGGCATGAGCGAGGACATGCGGGTTCTGGTGGTCGAGGACGACCGGCACATCCGGCAATTCGTTGCCTCTGCCCTGGAGAGCGAGGGTTACCGCATCGCCGTGGCCGGTTCCGTCCGCCAGGCCGGCATTGAACTCGGGCTGCGCCAGCCCGGCCTGATCGTGCTTGATCTCGGGCTGCCCGATCAGGACGGGATCGATTTCATCCGGGATTATCGGGGCTGGTCCGCTGTGCCCATCCTGGTTCTCTCTGCACGGTCGCTGGAGACCGAGAAAGTGGCAGCGCTCGATGCCGGCGCTGACGACTATCTGACGAAGCCCTTCGGCGTATCGGAATTGCTGGCGCGCGTCCGCGCCCTGATGCGTCGCCGCACTGCCGAAAACGAAATGGACCAGCCGCTGATCCATTTCGGCGACTTTGAAATCGATTGCGTCGGACGCGTGGTGCGGCGCGGAGGCGAGGTTGTCCATCTGACCCAGATCGAATACCGCCTGCTCCTTTGCCTGGCCACGCATCCCGGGCGGGTGATGACCCACCGCCAGTTGCTTGCCCAGGTCTGGGGCGCCCAAGCGGTGGAAAGCCATCAATACCTCCGGGTCTATGTCGGTCATCTGCGCCAGAAGATCGAATCCGACCCGACCCAGCCACGCCACATTCTCACCGAGACTGGCGTCGGCTACCGCTTCCAACCCTGACACTCTTTCACCCACCATGCACATCGTCGTTTGCATCAAGCAGGTTCCCGACAGCGCCCAGATCCGGGTGCATCCGGTCACCAATACCATCATGCGGCAGGGTGTACCCGCCATCATCAACCCCTACGACCTGTTTGCCATCGAGGCGGCCCTGCGCCTGAAGGATCAATTGGGAGCGCGAGTGACGGTGATGAGCATGGGGCCGACCCAGGCCGAGCCCGCCCTGCGCAAGGCCATTTCTCTCGGTTGTGACGAGGCCATCCTGGTCACCGACCGTGTCTTCGCCGGCGCCGACACCCTGGCCACGTCCTATGTCCTCGCGTCCGCCATCCGCACCCTGGACAAGGAAATGCCGGTCAGCCTGGTATTCACCGGCAAGCAGACCATCGACGGCGATACCGCTCAGGTCGGCCCGGGCATCGCCAAGCGGCTGGACATGCAGCTGCTGACCTATGTCTCGCGCATCGTCGAAATTGACCCGGCGCAGCGGCGCATCGTCGTGGAGCGCCGCGCCGAAGGCGGTGTGCAAGTTCTGGAAACGGCCATGCCGGCGCTGATCACCATGCTGGAAGGCAGCAACGAAATCCGCTTCGCCTCGACACCCGGCATGTTCCGCGCGGCACGGGCGACCGTCCGCCACTGGGACCGCAACGCCGCTGGCATCGAAGACATCAAGCTGGTGGGACTGAAGGGCAGCCCCACCATCGTCAGCCGCGTCTTCGGCCCGACGCCGCGTGCCGAAAAAGCCAGGCCGATTCCGTTTGATCCGGCCGATCCGGACAGCAGCGCAGCCAATCTGCTGGAGCACCTCCTCAACGAAATGCCGAAAGTCCGCAAGGAACTGGAACAACGCCGTTCGGGCGCGCAATAAGCCAATTTCCCCGCCATGTCTGCCACGCCAACAACCAAACCAGTCAAGAAACGCAAGATCAAGCTCGACGAACACCTGCTCGCCTATCGCGGCGTCTGGATCTTCGTCGAGAACGAACGCGGACACGTCCATCCCGTGTCCTGGGAGCTCATGGGTCAGGGGCGGCGACTCGCGGATCAGTTGCAGGTCGAACTCTGCGCCGTCGTCATGGGCGCACCGGGGCCGGAACTCGATGCCCATTGCGAGGCGTCCTTCCACTACGGTGCGGACCGCTGCTACCGGGTCGCCAGCCCGGTGCTGCGGGATTACCGCAACGAGCCTTATACCCAGGCGCTGACGCAACTGGTCAACGCCCACAAGCCGGAGATACTCTTCCTCGGCGCAACCACGCTGGGCCGCGATCTGGCCGGCTCGGTGGCCACCACCCTGAAGACCGGGCTGACCGCCGATTGCACCGAACTGGCGATCGACCCCGAGGACCGCTGCCTCTTGGCCACCCGCCCCACCTTCGGCGGCAGCTTGCTGTGCACCATCGCCACCCTCAACTACCGGCCGCAGATGGCGACGATACGCCACCGCGTCATGCCGATGCCGGAACCGCAAGCGGAGCGCCGCGGCCTGATCGTCGATTTCGAGCCGGGCCTGGTGGAGGAAAACATCGTCACCAAACTTCTCGATTTCCTGCCGGACGCGCTCGACGACAAGGAGCACTTGCCTTACGCCGAGATCGTCGTCGCGGGCGGCAAGGGACTCGGCAAGGCGGAAAATTTCCGCTTGGTGTGGGACCTGGCCGGGGTGCTGGGCGCCGAGGTCGGGGCCACGCGCGCCGCCGTCCACGCCGGCTGGATCACGCCCGACCGCCAGGTGGGACAGACCGGCAAGACGGTGCGCCCTGCCCTCTATATCGCAGCGGGCATCTCGGGCGCCATCCAGCACCGGGTCGGCATGGAGGGCTCGGACTGCATCGTCGCCATCAACAGCGATCCCAATGCCCCCATTTTCGATTTCGCCCACTATGCCCTGGTCGGCGACTGCGTGAGCGTACTGCCCGCCCTGACCAAGGCCTTCGCCCGCTATCTGGGCAAACCCGTCAAGGAAGTCGCATGAGCGAAAAGTTCGACGTCATCGTGGTGGGCGCCGGCCCGGCAGGCAATGCGGCGGCCTACACCCTCGCCAGGGCGGGGATCAATGTTTTGCAGATCGAACGCGGCGAATACCCCGGCTCGAAAAACGTCCAGGGCGCCATCCTGTACGCCGATGCCCTGGAACGGCTGATCCCCGATTTTCGCGAGACCGCGCCCCTGGAGCGGCACATCATCGAACAGCGCATGTGGGTGCTCGACGAGGAGTCCTACATCGGCGGTCATTACCGCTCGGCTGAGTTCGCGCGGCCACCCCACAACCGCTACACCATCATCCGCGCCCGCTTCGACAAGTGGTTCTCGGATCAGGTGCAGAAAGCCGGCGCCTTGTTGCTGTGCGAGACCACGGTGAAGGCCCTGCTGCGCGATGCGCAGGGCAAGGTCATCGGCGTCGAGGTGGATCGCGAGGACGGCCGGATCTACGCCGGTGCCGTGATCCTGGCCGACGGCGCCAATTCCCTAGTCGCCACCCGCGCCGGACTGCGCCAGGACATCCGCGCCGACACGGCCGCCCTGGCGGTGAAGGAGGTCATTTTCCTGCCCAAGGAAACCGTGGATGCGCGCTTCAACCTGAGCGGCCAGGAAGGCGCCGTGATCGAGATGCTGGGGAGCATTTCGCAGGGCATGGTGGGCACCGGTTTCCTCTACACCAACAAGGATTCGATCTCCATCGGCATCGGCTGCATGCTGTCCGACCTCAAGCGGCAGCGTCTCGCCCCGGTGGAACTGCTGGAACGGATGAAAGCCCATCCGGCCATCGCGCCGCTCATCGCCGGCGGCGAGCCGCGCGAATACGCCGCCCACCTCATTCCCGAGGGGGGCTACGACGCGCTGCCGCAACTCTACGGCGAGGGCTGGATGCTGGTCGGCGATTCGGCCGGCTTCGTCAACGCCGTGCACCGCGAGGGTTCGAACCTCGCCATGACCAGCGGCCAGATGGCGGCGGAGACACTGATCGAACTGTTGCGGGAAAACCGACCGGCGACGGCCGCCAACCTGGCCCGTTATCGCGCGCGGCTCGACGCCAGTTTTGTCATGAAGGACCTGAAGAAGTACCGCCGCCTGCCGGATACGCTCGACCGCCAGCGCCAGTTCATCAACGACTATCCCGCCCTGCTCAACCAGGCCGCCCACACCATGCTCCGCGTCGATGGCGTGGACAAGCGCCACAAGGAGAAGGAGATTTTCAACGCCTTCCGCGAACGACGCTCGCTCCTTGGACTGCTGGGCGATGCCTACCACCTGTGGCGGGCCACCCGCTAAGGAGAACCCCATGTCATCCAATGTCCAGGCGCAGGTCGAGAAAAAGCTCTATCTCAACCGTTATCGGGTCGATGCCGGCCGACCGCACATCAAAATCAAGGACGCCGACATCTGCGCGACCCGCTGCACGGCCCAGCAATGCGTGGTCTGCTGCCCGGCCGGTTGCTGGAGCAGCGAGTCGGGACGCGTCAGCCTGATTACCGACGGCTGTCTGGAGTGTGGCACCTGCCGTATCATCTGCGGCGAATTTCACAACGTCGACTGGGATTATCCCCGCGGCGGGTTCGGCATCCTCTACAAGTTCGGATAAGCCGTTGCGACCAGGAAAAAAATAATGAACCAGCCCCACCCGGCAAACAGCACGACCGGCGCGCTCGCCCTCGGCGCCCTTGGCGTCGTCTTCGGCGACATCGGCACCAGTCCGCTCTACACCATGAAGGAGGTCTTCGGCGGGCACCACCTGGCGCTCACCCAGGACAACGTTCTGGGCATCCTTTCCCTGGTGTTCTGGTCACTCATGCTGGTGGTTTCGCTCAAATATGTCAGCGTCATGATGCGGGCCGACAACAAGGGCGAGGGCGGAATTCTGGCCCTGCTCGCCCTCGTTCAGGGACAAGCACCGCTGGCGTCGCGCAGCCGCTGGCTCCTGATGTCGCTGGGCTTTCTCGGCGCCTCCCTGTTCTTCGGCGACAGCCTGATTACTCCGGCTATCTCCGTGCTCTCCGCCATCGAAGGCCTGGAGATGGGCGCGCCGGCGCTGCATCCCTTCATCGTGCCGCTTGCGCTCGGAATTCTGGTCGGGCTATTTGTAATCCAGCGTCACGGCACCACCACCATCGGCAAGCTGTTCGGCCCGATCATGCTGCTCTGGTTCGGGGTGTTGGGCCTGCTCGGCGCGCTCAGCATCCTCCAGCACCCTCAGGTGTTCACCGCCCTCCTGCCCATCCACGCCGTGCATTTTTTCATGGAGCACGGCACGGCGAGCTTCCTTATTCTTGGCGCGGTCGTGCTGGCGATCACGGGCGCGGAAGCCCTGTATGCCGACATGGGCCATTTTGGCCGCCGCCCCATCCAGCTGGTCTGGTTCGCCTATGTTCTGCCGGCGCTGGTTCTCAACTACTTCGGGCAGGGGGCATTGCTGCTTGCCAACCCGGAAGCCGTCCGCAACCCGTTTTTCATGCTCGCCCCGGGGTGGGCGCTCTACCCCATGGTAGGCCTGGCCACCGCGGCGACCGTGATTGCCTCCCAAGCCGTCATATCGGGCGCATTCTCTGTGACTCGTCAGGTGATCCAGATGGGCTATGCTCCGCGCCTGACGATTCGCCACACGTCCGCTTCCGAGGCGGGCCAGATCTACATCCCCTTCGTGAACTGGACCCTGGCGATCGGGGTCGCCCTGCTGGTACTGGGCTTCCAGAGTTCGGGCAATCTGGCCGCCGCATACGGCATCGCGGTAACCGCTACCTTCGCAATCGATACCATTCTGGTCGGGATGCTCATGCGCGTGCAATGGGACATCGGACCTCGCGTGACCTTGGCGGCTGTGCTTGTTTTCCTCACGATCGACCTGGCCTTCTTCGGCGCCAATGCGGTGAAGATCCCGGATGGCGGCTGGTTCCCCCTGATCGCGGCGCTGATGGTATTCACCCTGCTCGTCACCTGGAAGCGCGGGCGGGAAATTGTGATGCTGCGGCTGAGCGAAAAGGCCTTGCCCCTGGCGCCTTTCGTAGAGAGCCTGCTGGCACATCCACCGGTTCGGGTACCCGGCACCGCCGTGTTCATGACTGCCGATGCGAATGGGGCGCCGTCGGCCCTGCTGCACAACCTCAAGCACAACAAGGTGCTGCACGAGCGCGTGGTGATCCTGAATGTGCGCTATGCTGAAGTCCCGTATGTGCCGGCCGACAGGCGCCTGGAGTTGGCAAAACTGGCCGAAGGTTTCTATCACGTCGTCATCCGCTATGGGTTCATGGATGACGTCGACATACCCAAGGCCTTGTCCGACTGCCCCTGTGGCATGCAGTTCGACATGATGGACACCACCTTCTTCTTCAGCCGGGAAAACATCATCCCAACCCGCGGGGAAGGGATGTCGCTCTGGCGCGAGCATCTCTTCGCCACCATGGCCCGCAACGCCGCCAGCCCCATGACGTTTTTCCAGATTCCGCCAAACCGGGTGGTTGAACTTGGTGCACAGCTTGAAATATGAGCGCTCGGCTTTAGGTTTTTTGGGATGGCTGTTCAGGAACGGAAATCGGACATGCTCGAAGATTCCCGTGATGGACTGCTCCTGGCCGAGCGCAGTCGTTCTTTTACCCGCCTCCCCCACACGAATCACAACCGCCTGACCTTGATCTTCCCCTTGCTCAGGCGGGCCTTGAGCAACTTGTAGGTATCCATGTCGAATCGGGCCTGG
>JAJYXA010000494.1 GCA_021791235.1 Pseudomonadota bacterium | reverse complement strand
ATCAACGCCAGCGTGACCGAGGACATCACCGGCGCGGTGGCCGACTCGATCAACTACACGGTGGAAGAGTTGCGCAGCCTGGTGCGCGGGATCAACAACGCCACGCTGCAGATGGACCAGGCGGCCAGCCAGGCCGGCCAGGTGTCGGAGTCGCTGCAACAGGCGGCGCGCCGCCAGACCGAGGAAATCGAAGAAACCTCGGCTGCGGTGGTGAACCTGGCGCAGTCGGTGCAACAGGTGTCGGGCAACGCCGCCGAATCCGCCCGCGTGGCCGAACAATCGCTGGCCGCTGCCGAAAAAGGCCAGCAGGCGGTGGCCAACGCCATTGCCAGCATGAACGGCCTGCGCGAACAGATCCAGGAAACCTCGAAGCGAATCAAGCGCCTCGGCGAATCGTCGCAGGAGATCGGCGAGATCGTCGAACTGATTTCCGACATTACCGAACAGACCAACGTGCTGGCGCTCAACGCCGCCATCCAGGCGGCGTCCGCGGGCGAAGCCGGGCGCGGTTTCTCGGTGGTGGCCGAAGAAGTGCAGCGGCTGGCGGAACGCTCGGCCGACGCGACCAAGCAGATCGCGGCGATCGTGAAGACCATTCAGTCGGATACCCACGATACCGTGGCGGCGATGGAAGTCTCGACCCAGGGCGTGGTCGAAGGCGCCAAGCTGTCCGACGCGGCGGGCCAGACGCTGGCCGAGATCGGCGACGTGTCGAAGAAACTGGCCGGCCTGATTGCCGGCATTTCTGCGGCCACGCAAAGCCAGGCGGAATCGACCGCCAAGGTCGCCGAAACCATGCAGGACATCAAGTCCATTTCGGCGCAGACCAGCAGCGGCACGCAGCAGACGGCCGAGTCGATCGGGGGCATGAAGCAGCTGGCGCAAGACCTGAAGAACTCGGTTTCGGGCTTCAAGCTCGCCTGATCGAGCGAAGCGAGCAGCCGTCACGGCCACTGCAATCAACGTCAGGAACAACACACCATGAGCGCCTTACTCGATTACGACACCGGCCCGTTGAACTGGGTGCGCGGGGACATCGACGCCGCCCTGCAAGCCGCCCTCGGGCGCGTCCAGGCCTACAGCGTGGATGCCGATCTCACCAATGCCCTGCGGCTGGCGCATGATGATGCGCACCAGGTAACCGGGGCGTTGCGCATGGTCGGACTGGAAGGTGCGGCGACGCTGGCGGCCACGATCGAATCCGTCCTGGGCGACCTCAACGCGAATCGCATCGCGGCAGGCGATGACGTGCTGCGCGCCCTGCGCAATGCCATGGAAGGCCTGCAGCGCTGGGTCAAGGATCTGGCGGACGGACGCGGCAGCGGCGAACTGGCGCTGTTTCCCCTCTACAGGCGTCTGCGCGAACTGCAAGGCGCCGAGCGGGTGTTCGAGGGCGAATTGTTTTTTCCCGATCTGCGTTCGCGGGCGCAAGGCAAGATCTCCGGCAATGGCCTGACCCAGGAGGCGCTGTCGGCCGAAGTCAAAACCGCGCGCGGCCAGTTCCAGCGCGGTCTGCTGGCTTTTCTCCGCAATGCAGGGGCGGAACAGGGGCTGCAACGCATGCGCGATGCCCTGGCCGCCATCGAGCGCATTGCGCCGTCGCAGGCCTCGCAAACGTTCTGGTGGGCGTGCGTCGGCTTTGTCGACAGTCTGATCGCACGCGGCGTCGAGGCCGATTTCCACGTCAAGCAACTGCTTGCCCGTGTCGACCTGCAAATGCGCCGCCTGATGGAAGGCTCGCCGCAGGTCGCCGAGCGGCTGCTGCGCGATGCGCTGTTCTTCGTGGCAAAAAGCCAGCCTCTGGACGGGCGTGCCGCAGAAGTCCGTTCGACCTTCGGTCTGGACCGCTATCTTCCGGGCCGCGGCATGCTCGATCCCGAAGCGCTGGCGCGCATGCGCCCGGTGCTGGACGCCATGCAAACCAGCCTGAAGGCGGCGCGCGACAGCTGGCACGCCTACGCGGAAGGCGACGCCGGACAGCTGGAGCAGTTTCGCAACCACCTGGGACGCATGCGGCCCCAGGCGCAGATGCTCGAAGGCAGCGGTCTGCTGCCCTTGCTGGACGATCTGGGGGCGGCGGCCATCGCCGCTGCCGGGCGCGAAGGGGATGCGCGCGAACAGATGAATCTGGAGGTCGCCTCCACGCTGTTGTACATGCAGAATGCCGTCGACCAGGAAGACGTGCTGCACGCCGATTTTGCCGGCCGCGCGGAAGCCCAGCAGGCACGCCTGCGCGCCCTGGTCGAAGGCCGCGAGATGCCGGCCCATGTCGAGGACTCCGCCAATCAGCGCGAAGCCGAGCGCGACATGCTGGTGCATATGGCGCAGGAGGTCGGCCAGAACCTGAAGCAGATGGAAGAAGCGCTGGATGCCTTCTTCCGCGATGCCAACGAGCGCGAAGCGCTGGGCAATCTTCCTGTCCTGGCGCAGCAGGCGCAGGGCGCGCTGACCATGCTGGAACTGCCCGATGCCGCGAATCTGCTGGCGTCGGCCACGGCCGTGGTGCGGTCGTTTGCCAGCGAGGGCCACCCCGACGAGGCAACCCAGCAACGTCTGGCCGATGCCTTCTCCAGCCTCGGGCTGTATATCGAATCTTACTGCGCCGGGCGTGCCGACGCCGCCGGCATTCTGCGTCCGGCCCTGATCGAATTTGGCGTGAGCGACGCCGCCAGCATGGACGACAGCGCCTTCGACGACACCGTCGAAGCCGGTCTGCCCACCCGCAAGGCCGAGGTGCAGGCGGGCTATCTGGAATGGCGCGATCAAGCCGACGCCGCCGCAAAAAAAAAATTCCTTGATGTACTGACCGAGCTCGGCCGCGACGCCGAGCTGATCGACGACGCCATTCTGAAAGAGCAGACGCGTGCCGCGCTCGACGCCAGCCGGGACGCAGCCGACGCGCCGCCGGCGCTCGATGCCGGCATCGCCGCTTTGACGGGCCTGGCGCTGCCCGAACGCAGCGCCGCTGAAATCCCTCTGATGCTGGAAGCGGCGGCCGAAACGAATCCGCCTGAATTTTCAGAATGGGCAGCGGCGCCGAGCGCGATCGACGAACCGGTCGCCGCGCAGGCCGGCGAAGATGAGGCACCGACTTTCGGCGCGGACATTGAAATCGCGCGGCCGCTGGCTGCGCAAACGGCCGCGGCCATGGCGGCAGCGGAAGCGCCGGTGGAGGCACGTACCAGCGCATCTTCCGCAGACGGCCTCCTGGTCGGCGTTCCCGAGGGAACCGAACCGGAGCTGCTGGAGATCTTCCTGGAAGAGGCCAACGAAGTGCTGGCCACCATGGACGAGGCCAGCGATGCCTGCCAGAGCAACCCCGGCGACCAGGCCTCGCTGACCGTGATCCGCCGTGGTTTCCACACGCTGAAAGGCAGCGGCCGCATGGTCGGACTGAACGAGCTGGGCGAAACCGCATGGCGTCTCGAACAATTGATGAACGGCTGGCTGGCCGAGCAGAAACCGGCCGGCAGCGAATTGCTGCGCCTGGTCGGCCGCGCCCGCGAGGTGTTCCAGCACTGGGTTGACGCGCTGTGGGCGAATCAGCCCGCAACGCTGCCGGTTTCAGACTTGCTGGCCGCGGTTGAACGCGTGGCACAGGGACAGCCGCTGGATGCGGCGTCCGCAGCGGCCGCGTACCTTGCGCTGGCAGTGGACGAGATCGGGATAAAGAGCCCCGAAACGGCGGTAGCCGTCGAGGCGGCACCCGCCGCGGAAACCGGATGGCCGCCGCAGACCGTTGCCGAAATCGAGGCGGCTGCCTGCGGTGACGATGCACTCGCCATGCCTGGGCGGGACGCGCTTGCGGAGGACACTGAATCCGCCGTCACGGCCGGCGAGCCCGAGCCTGTCGAAGCGTCCGTGGCGCAGGCGGACGGCACGCACGCGGAAGCGCCCGCTCGGGAGGCGGGCGCCCTGATCGAATATGCGATCGCGCCTGCCGCAGTCGAGCCGGTTGCCGCGGAGGAGGCCGATTCGTCGCGCGCGGAAGCGCATGCGGAGCCGCACGCCCCACAAGGGGACTCCGATCCACTATGGGCTGAAGCCCATGTGGGGTCGTATGTGCCTGACGAGATCTGCATCGGCCCGGTCTGCCTGTCCACCGGCTTGTACGATATCTTCATGACCGAGGCGCACCAGCGTCTGGCCGTGCTGCAGGAAGAAGCCGAACGTCATGCCGAAGCCCCCAACAGCAGCGTCAGCGAGCATGCGCGGCGCGCGGTGCACACCCTGGGGGGGATTGCGGGCACGGCAGGGATCACGGCGCTGGCCGAACTGTCCCACGCGCTTGAAGAGTACTGGAACCGTTTCGTCCAGGCGCCGCTGCCGCCCGCGCATCTGCCGCTGGTTCAGGATACGGTCGCGCGCCTGCATGAAATGACGGCAGCCATCGAAAGCGGGCAGCTGCCCGAGGCGGCAAGCGACTTGATCGCGACCCTGGGCGAACTGGAGGACGAGCAGGCGGTGCCGGAAGACGAGCCCCCCGTCCAGGCCCCGGCCGGCGAGCCCGTTCAGGTCGGCGCGGCGGCCGAGATTTGCCCCGCCGGCCCCGCGCCCGCGCCGCTGGACGTCAGCGCGCTGGTGCCCGACATCAAACCCGCGACGCCGTCTCCGGTATTCGAGCGGCGCGAGGTGGCCGATGAAATCGATCAGCAGCTGCTGCCGATTTTCCTTGAGGAAGCCGACACCCTGGTGCCGGATACCAGTGCGCAACTGCGCGCCTGGAAAGCCGCGCCGGGCGAAACCGCAGCGCGCGATGCGCTGCGCCGCAATCTTCACACCATCAAGGGCAGCGCGCGCATGGTCGGCGCGATGCGCCTGGGCGAACTGACGCACGTGATGGAATCGCGCGTGATCGCGGTGATCGAAGGCCATCTGCTCGCGAGCGGCGAGGTGTTCGATACGCTGGAGGCGCAGCTCGATCGCCTGGCCGAGACCGTGGAGCGCCTGAAACAGGGTGACCTGTCGCCCGTGGCCGAGGAAACCGCCGCGCCGCTGGAAGCACCGATCGAGCCGGTTCTGGGCCGGGCCGAATCGGTTCCTGCGGTGACCGCACCCGCGGCCGATCGGCAGGCCCCTGCGCAGCCGGCCGCCCGTGACGCCAGTGCGCTGACCCTGCGGGTGCGCGCCGACTGGGTCGACCGCATGGTCAACCAGGCCGGCGAGGTGGCGATCGCGCGTTCGCGGATCGAAAGCGAAGTGTTCGCCTTCAAGCGCCACGTCAACGAATTGTCGGAAGCGCTGGTGCGCCTGCGCGGCCACATCCGCGAAGTCGAAATCCAGGCCGAATCGCAGATGCAGGCGACGTTCCAGACGCAGGGCGCGGCCGAACAATTCGACCCGCTGGAGTTCGACCGCTTCACCCGCTTCCAGGAAGTCACCCGCTTCCTCGCCGAAAGCGTGAACGACATTTCCACCGTGCAGCACATCCTGCTGGCGCGACTGGGCGAAGCGGACGCCGCGCTGATCCAGCAGACGCGGCTGAACCGCGAACTGCAGCAGGATCTGCTGCGGGTGCGCATGGTGCCGCTGTATTCGGTGGCCGAGCGCTTGTACCGCACCGTGCGCCAGACCGCACGCGATGTGGACAAGCGCGCCCAGCTCGACATTCAGGGCGGCGAACTGGAAATCGACCGCTCGGTGCTGGAAAAGGTGACCGCGCCGCTCGAGCATTTGCTGCGCAACGCGCTGGCGCACGGCATCGAAACGCCCGAGGAACGCCGCGCCGCGGGCAAGGCCGAGTTCGGCGAAATCGTGCTGTCCGCGCGCCAGTCCGGCAATGAAATGATGCTGACCGTGAAGGACGACGGTGCCGGCCTCAACTACGCCCGTATCCGCGAAAAGGCCGAAGCTGGCGGCCTCTTGCTGCCGGGTGTCGAGCCGACCGAAACCCTGCTGGCGCAGATGATTTTTGCGGCCGGTTTCTCCACCGCCGAAACCATCAGCCAGGTTGCCGGGCGCGGTGTCGGCATGGACGTGGTGAAGAGCGAAATCTCCGCGCTGGGCGGCCGCATCGACATCGCATCGACGCCGGGCGCCGGCACCAGCTTCCACATTTATCTGCCGCTCACGCTGGCGATGACCCAGGCGGTGATGATCCAGGCGGCCAGGCACGATTATGCCCTGCCGACGCCGCTGGTTCAGCAGGTGCTGGAACTCAGGCCGGAAGAGCTTGAAAAGGCGATGGCGGCGGGCGAAGTGACGTGGCGCGGCGCGCGCTACCCGTTCTCCTACCTGCCGCACCTGCTGGGCGATAGCGAAGCGGTGCACGAAGTGCAGCGCTACAACCCGGTGGCGCTGCTCGCCAGCGGCTCCAGCCAGGCGGCCGTGCTGGTCGACGCGATCGAGGGCACGCGCGAAATCGTGGTCAAGAACATCGGACCGCAGATGGCGCGCATCACCGGCGTGGCCGGCGCCACGGTACGCGGCGACGGGCGCGTGATCCTGATCCTCAACCCGGTGCCGCTGGCGCTGCGCTGGGCCAGCCTGCCGCGCACCGCGGCGGAACGCACGGCACCGGCCGGGGCCGCCGAAGTCAGCGCCGCCCTGCAGCCGCCGCTGGTGCTGGTGGTCGACGACTCGCTCACCGTGCGCAAGATCACCACCCGCCTGCTGACCCGCGAAGGTTTCCGCGTCGACAGCGCAAAGGACGGCGTCGATGCGCTGGAGAAGATGCACGACCTGATCCCCGACGTGGTGCTGCTCGACGTCGAAATGCCGCGCATGGACGGCTTCGAACTGGCCCGCGTGATGCGCAGCGACGCGCGCCTGAAGTCGGTGCCGATCATCATGATTACCTCGCGCACGGCGGACAAGCACCGCAACCACGCGCTGGAGATCGGCGTCAACGTGTACCTGGGCAAGCCGTATCAGGAACAGCAGCTGCTCGATTCCATCGCCGAGCAGTTGGGGCGGGAAGCGACCTTGCCGGCGTAAGGGGAAGTGCTAGAGTTTCAGGCTGGCGAGGTCGCCGCCGGCCAGCGCGTTGAGGTGCGCGTCGCCGCGTGCGGGATCGCGATGGTAAGTGGTCGTCAGCTGCCGCGCCGCATTCAGCCAGTGGGCTTCGGCCACCGCCACCGTGCGGGTCAGTTTGGCGGTGTCGCGGCTGTCGAGCCAGGCTTCATACGCCTGCGGCAGCGCCGGGAACAGCGCGCGGCGGAGGCCCGAAAGATTCGCCAGATGGAAATGCAGCGAACCGATGGCCTCGCGTTCGAGCAGCGTCGGCAGGGTGACCAGACAGTCGGCCAGATGGTCGCGCACCGCGCGCGCCAGCAGTTCGGCGTGCCTGGACGTGAGCTGGCCGAGCATCGCGTTCCAGTCCTCGCCCAGCAGCGATTCGGCGCGCGCCTCGCCGATCTCGTGCAGGATCATGGCCTCGCTCTCGGCCTCGGCCATGCGGTCGAGCCCGCGCTCGATGTCGCGCTCGAAGTCGTAGTGGGCAAAGGCGCGTCCCAGCGCGGTGTCCCTTTCCTTCCATTGCCATTCCTCGAACCTGTTCCACAGCAGGCGGCGCACCGCGTCCATGCGCAGGAAGATGGCGCCGCCGCGCATCGCGGCCGGTGGCGCGATCAGGTCGCGCGCGTATTCGCAGCCGGCCACCAGCACCTGCACGCCTTCGCGCACCTCGGCGCGCTTGAGTTCGGCCAGCACGAAGTGCGGTTTGCGGAAACGTCCCAGGCCGCTGCTGTAGACCAGGCCCCGCGGAATCAGCGCACGGTTGATGTCGTCGGCCTCGAACGGGTCGATGCCGGATTCGCTCAAGGGCAGCGGCGCGAACTCCTCTTCTTCCACCGTATCCCACAGGCTCTCGCGCGCGTTCAGCCAGTCGCCCAGCTCGTCCTTGGGCAGGCGTGCGCCGTAGGGGATTTCCATTTCCCAGCGGTAGTACTCGCGCATTTCCAGCAGGAAGGTGCACATCGTCATGTCGCGCGCGTGGCGGGCGTCGGCGATGGTGCAGTTCTTCTGCACCGTGTCGATGAGGGCAGACAGTTCAAGCATTGCGCACTCCTGAAAGACGGCTTTATCCGGAGTGTACAAATAAAAACAGCCCGTGTAACCGGGCTGTTTTCAGGGGTATTGCAGCCCCTCTCCCCAACCCTCCCCCACAGGGGGAGGGGGCAAAGGCCATGCCCAAACCGATTAATGGCGGCGCTCGGCGCCATAGAAATTCAGGTCGGCGCGCGAGCGGCGGGAAAGTTCGAAGCGCGCGACCTCGGCGCCGCTGAACTGCCCGGCAAGCTGCCCGTAGACTTCGGCGGCCCAGGCCTTGTCGTTGAGTGCGTCGGCAATGCCCTCGGCCCAGCGCAGCTTGTCGGCGGGTTTGCTGAGATGCGTGCCGCAC
>JAJYXA010000549.1 GCA_021791235.1 Pseudomonadota bacterium | reverse complement strand
TAGTGAGTCAGTGAAGAATCGATGGATGCAACGATGGGTGGCCAATGACGGTCGGCCAAGCCGACAGTCCCACAGGGACTTCCTCCGGTCGTCGGGCTGAACCGAGCTAGCCACCAACAGCGGCAAGAACGATCCGCCGGGCGGATCGTCGTCCCTGAGCGGATTCCTCCAGGCGCTCTCCCAGAACCTGCAGGGGATAGGCAGTTCGGGCAACGTCGTCAATACCCAGGCCTGATCCACTATACTGGCGCGCATGGTCCATCAAGGTTTCGAGCGAGCATGAAATCCACCGCGGGGGGGCTCGCGCTGCTGCTGCTTCTGTCCGGCCCCGCCGTCGCGGCGCTGGGCGGGACCGAGGCGTCGATCGCCGCCGACCAGGCGAAGCTGAAGGCGACGCGGCGCATCGAGGCCGCGCCGCAATACACCGTGCATGAAATCCGGCAGGCATCGGGCACCGTGGTCAGGGAGTATGTCTCGGCCCGGGGCCAGGTCTTCGCCGTGGTCTGGCAAGGGCCGCAGATGCCCGATCTGCGGCAGGTACTGGGCAGCTACTTTGCCGACTACCGGGCCGCCGCCGCAGCCAAGCGCGCCGGGCGCGGTCTGGTGCGGCTGCGCCAGCCGGGACTGGTGCTGCATTCGGGCGGACACATGCGCGCCTTTTTCGGGCAGGCCTATATTCCCCAACTCCTGCCCGCGGGCGTGAGCGTCGATGAGATTCGGTAGCTTGCCGGGCGCGCGCATCTGGGCGGTGATCGTGGCGGCGGCGCTGGCCCTGGCCGCCTGCGGCGGCGGTGGCAGCGGCGGCACCAGCACCAGCACCAGCAGTGGCAGCGCGCCCGCAGGCAATACCAAGCCGAACCTGCTGCCGATCGTCGTCGATGCCGGGCCGGCCAATACCGTCAATGTTCCCTTCGTGACCGTCACGATCTGCGCGCCGGGCAGCGTCGGCAATTGCCAGACCATCGATCACGTGATTCTCGATACCGGCTCGACCGGCCTGCGGATCATGTCCTCGGTGCTCAACGCTTCGCTCGCTCAAGCCCTGATCCAGCAGAAGACCGGCAGCAGCCCGCTGGCCGAATGCGTCCAGTTCGCCGACGGTTACGTCTGGGGTCCGGTGAAGACGGCCGAGGTCACGCTGGGCGGGGAAGCGCCGCTCAAATCGCTGGCGCTCCAGGTGATCGGCGATCCGGCCTACAACAATGTGCCCAGCGCTTGTTCGAGCAGCGGTCCGGCCGAGAACAGCGTGCAATCCTTCGGCGGCAACGGCATCCTCGGCGTCGCGGTGTTCCAGCAGGATTGCGGCGCGGCCTGCGCCCAGACGGCGATTCCGGCCACCTACTATGCCTGCGCCGGCGCCGCCTGCCAGGCCGTCGCCGTGCCGCTCGCCCAGCAGGTCCAGAATCCGGTGGGCCTCCTGCCGGGCGACAACAACGGCGTCGTCATCGACCTGCCGGCGGTGGCCGCGACCGGCGCCGCGACGGCCGCAGGCTCGCTCTACCTGGGCATCGGCACCGAAGCCGACAACGCGCTGGGCAGCGCGAAGGTGTATGCGCTCGATCCTTCGAGCGGAAACTTCACCACGGTGTTCAACGGCCAGTCCTATGCCGACAGCTTCGTAGACAGCGGCTCCAACGCCCTGTTCTTTCCGGACGGCGGCACGACGCCTTGCAGCGGCAACAGCAGCGGCTTCTACTGCCCCGCGAGCACGCAGCAGCTCGTCGCGACCAACCTGGGGACCAATGGCGTCAGCGGCAGCGTCGCCTTCAGCGTGGCCAACGCCGACGGCCTGCGCGCCACCGCCAACACCGCCTTCAGCAATCTCGCCGGGCCGTCTTCCGGCGTCCCCAGCTTCGACTGGGGGCTGTCCTTCCATTTCGGCCGGCGGGTCTATACCGCCATCGAGGGCAGGAACACGCCCGGCGGGACCGGCCCCTACGTCGCCTATTGAGCGCTCAAAAGCCTGGATTCCGGCGAGCTGGCGCCGGCCAAGACGCCCAAGGCGATAGTGGACCGGCTCAGTGCCGAGATCGTCAAGGCGCTGAACGATCCCAAGACCCGGGAGAAGCTCGTCAAGATGGGCGTGGTCGTCTGGTCGCGTTCAGAGCGGAAGCCGGAGCTCGAAGCTCGTGACGCCCGCCTCCGAACGGACCCTCGCCTCGCCGCCGTGGGCGTGCGCGATCGAACGCGTGATGGCCAGTCCCAGTCCTGCGCCCTCGCCGTGATGCTGCCGGGACGCGTCCGCCCGGTAGAAGCGGTCGAACAGGCGCGGCAGATGCTCGGGGGCGATGGTCTCTCCGGTGTTTGCCACCGACAGGACGATGGCCCCCTCGTCGGCCTCGACCTGCACCGCTATCCGTCCCCCATCCGGCGTATGGCGCAGCGCGTTCGATAAGAGATTATTGACGGCGCGACGCAGCATCAGGCGGTCGCCCAAGACCGAGCCGCTGCCGGAGCAGTCGAGACTCACGCCCTTCTCCTCGGCCCAGGCTTCGTAGAATTCCAGCAGGCTGCACGCCTCCGCCGCCAGGTCGACCCGCTCGCGATGCGGGACGATGAGGCTGTTGTCCGACTTGGCGAGGAACAGCATGTCCGCGATCATCCGCGACAGACGCTCGAACTCTTCCGCATTGGAGGCCAGCACGTCCTGGTATTCGGCCAGCGTCCGGGTCCTGGACAGCGTGACCTGGGTCTGCGTCAGCAGATTGCTCACCGGCGTGCGCAATTCGTGGGCGAGATCCGAGGAAAAATCGGACAGCCGCCGGAAGGATTGTTCGAGCCGGGCCAGCATCTCGTTCAGGGTCTGTGCCACCTCGGCCAACTCGACGGGAATGGCGGCCGCCGACAGCCGCTGGTCGAGGCGGTTCGCGGTGATGCCCGCGACGCTGCGACGGATCTCCCGCAGCGGCGCCAGTCCGCGCCGCGCCGCCACCCAGCCGAGCAAGCCGGTCGCCAGCGCCGCCAGACCCATGGCCGTCCACAGCGTTATCCGAAACGAGCGCATGAAATGCTCGTGGTGCGCGAGGTCGGTGGATACCGCCACGAGCAAGGGCGCCGCGCCCGCTATGCCGGTCGGGGTTGCGGCGGCGATGCCGCGATAGCGCTGGCTCTGCGGGCCGCTCCAGAGCGTCGGGCGGAGGATCCTGGCCCGGGCGTCGGCGAGCAGCGCCCCGGGAAAGTTCGCGCCTGCCGTCGCATACAGGGTTCGGCCGCCCGGCGTTTGAACGAGCACCGCCAGGCCGCGCTGTCCCACCAGGGAGTCCTGCAACTGTCCCGGCAGCCGCGCCAGCTCGCCGTCTGAATGGATGCCCTTCAGGGTGTGGCCGATGAACTCCAGTTTGCCGGAGAGCAGGTCCATGTCCAGCATCTCGAAGTGCCGCTCGACCAGCGAGCCGATCAGCAAACCCAAGAGCAGCAATACCAGCGTCGACACCGACGCGAACAGCAGGGTCAGCCGCAGCGTGATCGATTGGCGTCCGACCAGGCTCATCCGGCCGCCTCCAGCACGTAACCCATGCCCCGGACGGTGCGGATCAGCTTGGGCTCGAAACCGTCATCCACCTTGGCGCGCAGCCGCCGGATCGCGACGTCGATCACGTTGGTGTCGCTGTCGAAGTTCATGTCCCACACCTGCGAGGCGATCAGCGAGCGGGGCAGCACCTCGCCCTGGCGCCGCAGCAGCAGTTCCAGCAGCGAGAACTCCTTGGCGGTCAGATCGATCTTCCTGCCCGATCGCGCCACCCGGCGCCGCAGCAGGTCGAGCTCCAGGTCGGCGGCGCGCAGGCACTCGGACTCCTTGGGCCTGCCGCCGCGCCGCAGCAGGGACCGGACGCGGGCCAGCAGTTCGGCAAAGGCGAAGGGTTTCACCAGATAGTCGTCCGCCCCGAGTTCGAGTCCCTTGACCCGGTCATCGACCTCGTCCCGGGCGGTCAGGAAGAGCACCGGCATTTCCTTGCCCGCCCGGCGGATGCCCGCGAGCACCTGCCAGCCGTCGATGCCGGGCAGCATCACGTCGAGCACCGCCAGGTCGTAGGCCTCGCTCGTAGCCAGATGCAGACCGTCATGGCCGGTCCGGGCCAGGTCGACGACGTAGCCGGCCTCGCTCAAGCCCTGTCTCAGGTAATCCCCGGTTTTGGCTTCGTCTTCCACGACCAGAATTCTCATGCCCGATCTCCCGCGCAACTCGCTCCGCCATTTTGCACCGGCACGGGAACGGGCCGCGAAAATTACCGAAATGTAATGCGCGAGTCAGTTTCCCGTTAGTCGGCATAGCGGAAAATAGGTGCGCAGTGAAACGAGGCTGTCGCGGCATGGCTTCAGGTTTCTGCAGACGATGCGGCCAGGCATGGGGCCGGTTCTTCAATTCGACGGGTGTATATGATGAAGAAGCTACTTTCGATTCTGATTGCCGGGTTGTTGCCCGGCTTGGCACTGGCGGGCGGCGGACACGCCAGCCGCATGGGGCAGGCCGGCGATCCCGCCAGCGTCGGCGCTACCGTTAAGATAGTGTTGAGTGACTCGATGCGCTTCACACCGGACAGGATCAAGGTCAAGGCGGGCGAAACGATCCGCTTCCTCGTCAGGAACGCCGGCAAGATACCGCACGAAATGGTGATCGGCTCCATGAAGGAACTAGAGGAGCACGCCGAGATGATGCGCCAGATGCCCGGCGTGCAGCATGCCGAACCCAACATGGTCGCGCTGAAACCCGGCCAGCAAGGGAGTATTGTCTGGCAATTCGACCGGCCGGGGACGGTCGATTTTGCCTGTCTGGTGCCCGGCCACATGGAAGCCGGCATGAAGGGGAAAATCGTGGTCGAATAACTTTCTGACGAGGAGAACGGCAATGTGGGGCTACATGGGCAATTATCACGGCGGCTGGGGCTGGATGGGCTTCGGCATGATGGGCATGTCGCTGTTCTGGATTTTTCTGATCATCGGGATCGTCGCGCTGGTGAAGGGCACCTGGGGATGGGGCGCGTCCGCCGGGCGGAGCCGGGAGAAGACGGCGCTGGACATCCTCAGGGAGCGCTACGCCCGCGGCGAGATCGAGAAGGAAGAGTTCGAGCAGAAAAAGCGCGACCTTGCCTGAGCGTGCTCGTTGGCCGCAGATGCCATCCGTTTCGATTGGGCGGCATCGACGGGCTATTGCGGTCTGTGCGTGCTCGACAGACCATGTCCAAAGCGGAATCATCGCGAGTGAACAGTTCGGAATTCAAATCGCGGACACCCATGAACATCTCGAAATCCCAGCCCGTACTGGCTTTCCGGCCGGCGGGCATCAAGTGAACCGGACACTGCGGGTAATGTTTACAGGCAAAGCGCATCCATTTGCGCGAAAAGTACCGTTGCTCCGAAACCCTATTGCTGCCGACTGCCGATGAAACTTCTCGTCGTCGAGGACAACCGCGAACTGGTGGCCAATCTGTTTGCCTACTTCGAGGCGCGTGGCCACGTCCTGGATGCTGCACCCGATGGCGTCACCGGCCTGCGGCTTGCCACGGATAATGACTACGACGCGATCGTGCTCGACTGGATGCTGCCGCGCATGGACGGCGCAGGTTTCCTTCAGACTCTGCGCCAGACCGTGCGCAAGGACGTCCCGGTAGTGATGATGACCGCGAAGGGCGAGACGGGCGACAAGATCGAGGCGCTGCATATCGGCGCGGACGATTACCTGGTCAAGCCTTTCGATCTTGCCGAGCTGGAGGCGCGCCTGCATGCGCAGATTCGCCGCGCGCGCGGCCAGACGACCGATGCCCGATTGCAGGTCTGCGACCTGGTGCTGGACCTGAGCACGGCCCAGGTATGGCGGCGCGGGCAGCCGATCGCCCTGCAGCCCGCCTGTCGCCGCCTGTTGGAGGTGCTGATGCGGGCATCGCCGGCACTGGTGCCGCGCGAGCAACTGGAAGAAGCGCTCTGGGGCGACAGCCTGCCCGACCGCGACCTGCTGCGCTCGCAGATGCATGTGTTGCGCCGAGCGATTGACGCGCCTTTCGCGCGCAAGCTGCTGCATACCGTCCCCCGCGTCGGCTACCGGCTCGCCGCGACGCCCGATGCCGTCCATGAAGACGAGTAGCCTGCGTGCGCGCATTACCATCGGGCTGCTGCTCTACGCGGCAGTCCTGAGTGCGGCCTTGATCGCGGTAGGTACGTTCTTGAACGATCGCCACGAGCGCCTGGTGTGGATGAGCCTGCTCGGCGACGTGATGGTGCGCGACCTGAAGGCGGCACACCTTCCGGTCGGCGACAAGATCCTCCCGAAGGTACGCCTGGTCGACCTCGATTCACCCGCCGCGGCGGACTTGCCGCCCGAGGTGCGCCGTCTCGGGCCGGGCCTGTACGATGACATCGATCCGGACAATCTTCCCTATGCAGTGTTGGTGCAGGATGTGCAGGGGCGCCGCATGGCCGCGCTGGTCGACATCGCAGCGCAGCACGCCGAAGAGCGGCGCTTGGCGCTCCTGGTCGAGGCGGTGCTGGTCGTCGGCTTGGGCCTGCTGATGGCGGCCACCTGGTGGCTTGCCGGCCGCCTGCTCCGCCCCGTCTCGCGTCTGGTCGAGGGCGTGCACCGTCTCGATCCTTCACGTCGGGAGGCGCGCCTGGCGCCGGGGTTTCGGCTGCAGGAGATCCAGGCGCTGGAGGAGGCCTTCAACGGCTTTCTCCAGCGTCTGGACGGCTTCGTCCTGCGCGAACGCGAATTCATCGACACGGCGAGCCACGAGCTGCGCACCCCGATCGCGGTGATTGCGGGCGCCGCGCAGGTGCTGGAGGCAGAACCGCTCGGCACCGAAGGCCGGCGCGCCTTGCAGCGCATCCGCCACACCGTCGATGGCATGCAGGGCACGCTGGGGGCGCTGCTGCAGCTAGCCAAGGAACCGTCGCCGCCAGCCGCCACGGCGCCGCTGGCGCTGCAGGACTGGTTGCCCGACCTGATCGCCGACTATCGGCCGCTGCTTGAGGGCAAGCCGTTGACGCTGGACGTGGGACCGATCGAGCCGACATCGGTGCGCGTGGCGCCGGCGATTGCCGCGATGGTCTTCGGCAACCTCGTGCGCAACGCTATCGAGCACAGCCAGACCGGCCATTTGCAAATTTCGCTTCGCGATGGGATCTTTTCGATCGACAGCCGGGGGGAGCCGCTGGATCCGAACGCCATCGCCCGCCTGTACCGCTCGCTTGTGCTCGCCGAGGCCGGTCGCGTCCGCGGCGCCGGCCTCGGACTGTACCTCGTGCGGCAGCTGTGCGAAAGGCTGGGCTGGACCCTCGCGCACGCGCACAACGACGCGGGCGAGCTGCACGTGCGGCTGGACCTGCGGATCCACGGCAAGGACTGCTGAGGGCCGACGACAAAAAAACGACATCCGCGTCCCTAGCATCAGGCTTTTCCTCTCGTGATGCGATGCGATGAAGATCCGATTGTCGACCGCTGTGTTCGTCTCGGCGCTGCTTGCTGGCTGCGCGACTTACACGCCGCGCCCGCTGAATCCGGCAAAGACTGCGGCGGCACTGAGCCGACGCGGCCTGTCCGATCCCCGCTTGCTGCGCTTCCTCGCGGCCGAGCAGCACCGTGCCGGCCCGCTGCGCTGGAATCTCGACACGCTGACCCTGGCGGCCATCTACGAGCGGCCGGACATGCCGCTTGCCACGGCGAAGCTGCGCGAAGCCCGAGCGGGAGAGACGACCGCGGCGGCGCTGCCCAATCCGACCTTGTCCATCGCGCCGACCTATGACACGACGACCATCGCCTCGCCGTGGACGGTCGGGCCAATCGTCACTTTCTTGATCCAGCCCTATGGAGCCCGTCCCGCGCGAATCGCCCGGGCACGCGCCCAGGCCGCGGAGGTGCGGCAGGCGATCGCTGTCACCGCGTGGCAACTGCGCGCCGAGGTACGGACGGCCTTACTCGGCGTGTGGTCCGCCCAGCGGGCCGCCGCTCTCGCTGCCCAGAGGGCTTCGTTTGCGAGCCGGTATCGCGAAGCGGTCGAGCAGCGCTACCAGGCGGGCATGGTCTCGGCGGCGGCACTGACCACGGCAACGCTCGCGCAAAACCAGGCCGAGCTCCAGCTTGCCGCGGATCGCCGGGCGACACGGCTCGCGCGTGCCGGCCTGACGGCCGCGCTCGGCTTGCCGGCGACAGCGCTCGACGGCGTCGAACTGGACATGTCGGGGCTCTCCCAGCCGCGACAGCCGGGCAAGCTTGAAGCGCTAATCCACGCCGCGCTGACGACGCGGCCCGATCTACTGGCCGCCCTCGCGCACTACGCTGCGGCGGAGGCTGCCTTGCGTCTGGCGGTTGCGCGGCAGTATCCCGCGATCGACATCGGCCCCGGATACCACTATGACCAGGGTGACAACAAATTCCTCCTGTCGATTTCGCTGCCGCTGCCCATC